>NZ_JBHWIO010000116.1:6219-24727 GCF_042732075.1 Kitasatospora sp. NPDC059812 | reverse complement strand
CACCGACCCCCGGCGGGGGGTCGGTGAGCGACGCCTGTCCGTCGTGGTTCGGGTTGTGAGGAAGTGAGAACGATGGCTGTGCATTCGGAGCGGGTGCAGACGCAGTCCCCGGATTCAGGGAAGGCTGCCGTGGCCGGAATTGAGACGAGTGCCGCCGGTGGTGGCGCCAACGGCACCCCCCGCAAGGGCGCCAGACCCGCAGGCGGGCCGAGCCTCGGCGCACGCCTGGCACCGTACCTGCTGCTGCTGCCCGCCACCGTGGCGACCCTCGCCCTGCTCGGCTGGCCGCTGGTGAAGACGGTCCTGCTGTCGTTCCAGAACCTCAACAAGCGCCAGTTCGTCCAGCACCTGACCGAGTGGAACGGCTTCGACAACTACAAGGAGCAGCTGACCGACCCGGACTTCTGGGCGGTCACCGGGCGCACCGTCGTCTTCACCCTGGTCAACGTCGTGCTGATCATGGTCGGCGGCACCCTGATCGGCCTGCTGCTCAACCGCCTCGGCAAGCGGATGCGGCTGCTCCTCTCGGTCGGCCTGCTGATGGCCTGGGCGATGCCCGTGGTCGCCGCGACCACCGTCTACACCTGGCTGTTCGACCAGCAGTGGGGCGTCGTCAACTGGTTCCTGGACAAGCTGGGTTGGCACGCGATGGCCGACTACAACTGGATGAGCGACCAGTACTCGACCTTCTTCGTGGTGATCCTGCTGATCGTCTGGCAGTCGGTCCCCTTCGTGGCGTTCAACATGTACGCCGGACTGACCACCATCCCCAAGGAGCTCTACGAGGCCGCCCGGATGGACGGCGCCGGCGCGTCCAAGATCTTCGGCTCGGTGATCTTCCCGAACCTGAAGCCGTTCTTCCTGGCCACGACGTTCCTGGAGATCATCTGGGTCTTCAAGGCCTTCACCCAGGTGTACGCGATCAACGGCGGCGGCCCCGAGAACCTGACCCGCACCCTGCCCGTGCACGCCTTCCTGGAGGGTTCGTCCGGGCAGCACTACGGCATCGGCTCCGCGATCGCGGTGCTCACCATCCTGATGCTGGGCGCGATGATGGCGTACTACTTCCGCATCATGATCAAGCAGGAGGACGAGCTGTGAGGCGCTCGCTCATCGGACGTACCTGGCCGAACGTGATCGCGGTCGTCCTCTTCGTCTTCTTCATCTTCCCCGTCTACTGGATGATCGCGACTGCCTTCAAGCAGGACAACGACATCATCAGCAAGACGCCGGTCTTCATCCCGTTCAACGGGACCCTCGACCACTTCACCACCGCGATCAACGCGCCCAACTTCTGGACGTACGTCACCAACAGCCTCATCGCCACCGTCGGTGCGGTACTGATCTCGCTGGTGATCGCGACCCTCGCGGCCTTCGCCATCGCCCGGATGAAGTTCCGCGGCCGCAAGGCCTTCGTCCTGGTCGTCATGGTCGCGCAGATGGCGCCGTGGGAGGTCATGACCATCGCGGTCTACATGATCTCGCGCGACAACGAGATGCTGAACAGCCTCGTGCCGCTGACGTTCTTCTACATGATGATGGTGCTGCCCTTCACCATCTGGACGCTGCGCAGCTTCATCGCCGCGGTGCCGAAGGAGCTGGAGGAGTCGGCCATGGTGGACGGCTGCACCCGCTCCCAGGCCTTCGTGAAGGTGATCTTCCCGCTGCTGGCCCCCGGTCTGATGTCGACCTCGCTGTTCGGCTTCATCACCGCGTGGAACGAGTTCCCGCTCGTCCTGATCCTCAACAAGGAGGAGGGCAAGACCCTCCCGCTGTGGCTGTCGTCCTTCAAGACCGCCTTCGGCAACGACTGGGGCGCCACCATGGCGGCGTCCACGATGTTCGCCATCCCCGTGCTGATCCTGTTCGTCTTCCTGCAGCGCAAGGCGGTCGGCGGACTGACCGACGGCGCCGTGAAGGGCTGAGAAACGTGAGCATCCTCGTCCCCACCGCTCCGGTCAGCGACCAGCTGCACCGTGACGCCCTGACCGTCCTGCAGCCCGGCTTCGTCGGCACCGAGCCGCCGCAGTGGCTGCGCCGCCACCTCGCCGCCGGGCTCGGCTCGGTCGCGCTGTTCGACCGCAACGTGGTCGACCTCGACCAGCTCGCCAAGCTCACCAAGGCGCTGCGCGAGGAGAACCCCGACCTCCTGATCGCCATCGACGAGGAGAGCGGCGACGTCACCCGGCTGGAGGCGGGCTCCGGCTCGTCCTGGCCCGGCAACCTCGCGCTCGGCGCGATCGACGACCCGGCGCTGACCCGGGACGTCGCCCGCGAGCTGGGCCGGGCGCTGGCCGCGGCCGGCGTCAACTACAACTGGGCGCCCACCGCGGACGTCAACTCCAACCCGCGCAACCCGGTCATCGGCGTCCGCTCCTTCGGCGCCGACCCGGAGCTGTGCGCCCGGCACACCGCCGCCTGGGTGGAGGGCCTCCAGTCGGCCGGCGTGGCCGCCTGCTCCAAGCACTTCCCCGGCCACGGCGACACCGCCGTCGACTCGCACCACGGGCTGCCGGTCATCGACGTCGACCTGGACGTGCTGCGCTCGCGCGACCTGATCCCGTTCCAGGCGGCGATCGCGGCGGGCACCAAGGCCGTGATGACCGCCCACATCATGATCCCGGCGCTCGACCCGAAGCTGCCGGCCACCCTCAGCCCGCTCGTGCTGCGCGACCTGCTGCGCGCCGCCCCGGCCGACGGCGGCCTCGGCTACCAAGGCCTGATCGTCAGCGACGCGATCGAGATGGGCGCCATCGCCGACACCTTCGGGATGGGCGACGGCACCGTGCTGGCCCTGGCGGCTGGCGCGGACGCGATCTGCGTCGGCGGCGGGCTGGCCGACGAGGACACCGTGCTGATGCTGCGCGACGCCATCGTGGCGGGCGTGCGGGCCGGCGTGCTCTCCGAGGAGCGGCTGGCGGACGCCGCCGACCGGGTCCGCTCGCTCGGCAGCTGGGGCCGGATCTCGGCCCAGGGCGAGCGGCCGGAGCCGGACCTCGCGGTCGGCCTGCGGGCCGCCCGCCGGGCGCTGAAGGTGGTCCGGGCGCCGGGCCACGAGCCGCAGCCGGTGTCCGAGCGCCCGTTCGTGGCCTCGTTCTCGGACGAGCCGAACATCGCCGTCGGCGACGTCACCCCGTGGGGCGTGGCCGGCATGCTGGCCGACCGCTTCCCCGGCACCCGCACCCGCGCGGTCTCGGCGGCGCAGGCCGCCCCCGAGCTGCTGGACGCCCTGGTCGCCGAGCTGGTGGCCGGCGCCGAGGGCCGCCGCCTGGTACTGGTGGTCCGGGACGCGCACCGGCACGCCTGGATGTCCGCCGCGCTGGGCCGCCTGGTGGCGGCCCGGCCGGACGCCGCGGTGGTCGAGATGGGGCTGCCGCAGTCCGAGCCGGTCGGCGCGCTCTACATCGCCACCCACGGCGCCGCCCGGGTCTGCGGGCTGGCGGCCGTGGAGGTGCTCACCGGGCAGCCGGGAGCCATCGGCTGAGACCGAGGGGGGCGTCACCGGGAGTGTCCGGGAGGCGTCGGCCGACGGGCCCGTCATGCGCATGCCGCATGGCGGGCCCGTTTCGTTTCCCCGCCGTTCGACCTGCGGATTCGCCAGGTGACCGCGTTCCCTCAAGTAGGCCTTAAATCCACCTTAAGTCCCACTTAGGGTGACGGTACGGCGACTGATCGCCACGGGGTACAACAGCTCTGCAACGGCCGTGGCGACGAGGCCATTTGGCCGTTGACACCACCTATGGTCTAGGCCAGAGTCCAGTCATCCGGTTCGAAATTCAACCTCACCGGATGTGGTATCGGCCCTCCCCGAAGCTCTTCGCCCCTGCCCGGACCCTCCGTTGCGGGCGCCATCACGCTGCCGGCGGGCAACACGGCTCTAGCACCCTCGGAGGATGGCGTGAAGAAGCGTCAGCTCATGTCGACGTTCGGAATCACTGCCCTGGCGATCGGGCTGACGGCCTGTTCATCGGCCGGCACGGCGTCGAAGGACGGCAAGAGCCCCGGCGCCGACCCGAAGGCCGCGAGCGGCACCGTCACCGTCTGGCTGATGGACGACGCCCAGAAGAACTGGCCCGACCTGGTGCAGCAGGTCAACGACCAGTTCGCGGCGAAGTACCCGAACGTCACCCTCAAGCTCGCCTACCAGGGCTGGGCCGACAAGGTGACCAAGCTCGACAAGGCGATCGCCGACGGCTCCGCGCCCGACGTGGTCGAGCTCGGCAACACCGAGACCATGAAGTACGTGCTCTCCGGCGCGCTGGCCCCGGTCGACCGGACCACCTTCGACAACTCCGACAGCTGGATCAAGGCGCTCGCCAACACCTGTACGTACCAGGACAAGCTCTTGTGCGTGCCCTACTACGCCGGCGCCCGGGTCGCCATCTACAACGCCGCCACCTTCCAGCAGGCCACCGGCAGCTCCGAATTCCCCAAGACCGAGGCCGACCTGACGGCGGTCCTGGACAAGGTCGCCGACAAGAACAAGGCCGACAAGAGCTACTCCTCGCTCTACCTGCCCGGCCCGTACTGGTACGCCGCGATGAGCTACGTGGCCGCGTACGGCGGCAGCATCGCCAAGTTCGACAGCTCCGGCAACTGGCACGGCACCCTGCACGACGCCAAGTCCCAGCAGGGCATCAGCCACTTCGTCGACCTGGTCCGCAAGTACACCAAGGGCGACCTGACGGTGAACGAGCAGAACCAGTTCGAGTCGATGGCCCGCGGGCGCGCCGCGTCCTTCTACGGCAACGGCTACGAGGCGGCCAGCGTCGTCGCGCCGGGCACCGGCGACCCGAGCCTCAAGGACACCGTCAAGATGGCCACCATGCCCGGCCCGGACGGCAAGCCGCTGCCCACCTTCATCGGCGGCTCCGACCTCGCGGTCACCGCCAAGTCCGCGCAGGTCGAGCTGGCCACCGACTGGGTGCGGATGTTCACCAGCACCAAGTCCCAGCAGACGCTGGCCGACAAGGACATCCTGCCGAACAACCTCACCCAGCTGAACCCGCTGAAGAACAAGCCGACCACCGCCGCGGCGGCCAACGCGGTGCCGGACGCCTGGTTCACCCCGCTGGCCCCCGGCTGGGGCGCGATCGAGAAGCAGAAGATCCTGCCCGACATGCTGACCGGCATCCTCAAGGGCAAGTCGGTGGACCAGGCCACCAAGGACGCCGACGCCGCGATCGACCAGCTGATCAACAAGGCGTCCTGACCCGGCGCCGCCAGCCGCACAGGCCGAGGGCCCGTCCCGTCCGGGGCGGGCCTTCGGGTGTGCCCGCCCGGGGCGGCCCCCGTAGGATTGCGGCAGGAAACCACCGCAGCGAGTGTGCGGACTCGCCGCCGTAGAGGTCCCCGTCGGGCAACCTGCCCGGAGGGGTCGAACCATCTCATCGGAGGCACATCCTGATGTCCGACCCGCAGACTGTTTCCGTTCCTGGCCGGATCATGGCGGCGGAGATGGCCGAGCAGCCGGCCGTCCTCCAGCGCATCCTCGACGAGGGTGCCCCGAAGATCCGCCAGATCGCGGCCGAGATCGCCGCCCGCAACCCTCGCTTCGTCCTGCTGACCGCGCGCGGCACGTCCGACAACGCGGCGCTGTACGCCAAGTACCTGATCGAGATCCTGCTCGGCAAGCCGGCCGGCCTGACCTCGATGTCCACCACCACCGCGTACGGCGCCAAGCCGGACCTCACCGACGTCCTGGTCGTCACCGTCAGCCAGTCCGGCGGCTCGCCCGACCTGGTGGCCTCCACCAAGGCCGCCCGCGAGGCCGGCGCCATCACCCTCGCCGTCACCAACAACGCGTCCTCGCCGCTGGCCGAGGTCTCCGAGTTCCACATCGACGTGCTGGCCGGCCCGGAGAAGGCGCTGCCCGCCACCAAGACCTACACCGCCGAACTGCTGGCGCTCTACCTGCTGGTCGAGGGCCTGCGCGGCGGCGACGGTGCGGCGGCCAAGGAGCTGCCCGGCCTGGCCGCCGGCGTCCTGGCCCGCCACGCCGAGGTGAAGGCGCTGGCCGAGCGGTACCGCTTCGCCCAGCGCCTGGTCATCACCTCGCGCGGCTACGGCTACCCGACCGCCCGCGAGGCGGCGCTGAAGCTGATGGAGACCACCTACATCCCGGCCTCCCCGTTCTCCGGCGCCGATCTGCTGCACGGCCCGCTGGCCATGGTGGACAACGTCTCGCCGGTCATCGCGATCGTTCCGGACGGCAAGGGCGGCGAGGCCCTGCAGCCGGTGCTGGACCGCCTGCGCGGCCGCGGCGCGGACCTGGTCGTGGTCGGCCAGCAGGCGCAGGTGGACGCCGCCTCGGCCGGCTTCGCCCTGCCGGCCGGCGTGCCGGAGGAGGTCCAGCCGATCCTGGAGATCCTCCCGCTGCAGCTGCTGGCCTACGAGGTCACCATCGCCCGCGCCGCGGCGCGGCCCCCCCCGCGCCCCCGCGCAACGCCCCCCGCCCGGCAGGCCGCCCCGCCCCCCGCCGGCGGCCCCCCGGCCCCCGGGGTGGGGGGGGGGCCCCGACTCGTTGAGCGGCGGAACATGGCTTCGGCGGGGGAGCGCCCGGAACGCGTCGCACCCCCGGAACGCGTCGCGCCTGGCGCTCGGCGTACCCGGAAAGCACTACGGGCCACGGCGCCGACACGGGACCCTCAACCCATGCGGCACCGCAGCCCGGAGCTGTCGTCGGTCGCCGGAGTCGATCGAGAACTGTGCGGGGTCCTCGTTCGGCGGCGTCCGACCGAGGAAAGGCCTCGCGCGGTCAGGGCAGTTGCGCGGTGGGCCTCTCCTTGGTGCCCTTTCATTGTGGACTAGACCAATCTGGGTTGTCCAGGCCGCTCCGGAAATTGGTCTGGACAACTTCGGGAAGCGGGCTCCGCCGCAGGCCCGGCGCATGATCCGTTCCCCGGTCCGCCGCGCCGCGCCCCGACCGGCGGCGCTACTCTCGCCATGTGCCCTCGCTGAACGAACTCGTCCGCCGCCACACCACCCTGACCGGGGCCGATGTGGAATGGCTCCACATGCTGGTCTCGGAGTGGCAGCTTCTCTCCGACCTCTCCTTCGCCGACCTGGTCCTGTGGATCCCCACCTGGGACGGCATCCGCTACGTCTCGGTGGCGCAGATGCGGCCCAACACCGGCCCCACCTCCTACCAGGACGACATGGTCGGCCACCTCGTCCCGCGCGGGCGCCGCCCGCTGCTGGACGCCGCCTTCGACGAGGGCCGGATCGTGCGCGAGGGCGACCCGGAGTGGCGCGAGGAGGTGCCGGTCCGGGTCGAGTCCATCCCGGTCCGGCGCGAGGGCAAGGTGCTCGGGGTGATCGCCCGCAACACCAACCTGCTGACCGTCCGCACCCCCAGCCGGCTGGAGCTCACCTACCTGCAGAGCGCCTCCGACCTGGCCCAGATGATCGCCGCCGGCAGCTTCCCCTTCCACGGCGTCGAACAGATCGACATGGACGCCGCCCCCCGGGTCGGCGACGGCCTGATCCGGCTCGACGCGGACGGCATCGTCACCTACGCCAGCCCCAACGCCCTGTCCGCCTACCACCGCCTCGGCCTCACCACCGACCTGGTCGGCAGCCACCTGGGCCGGGCCACCGCCGAACTGGTCCCGCCCTCCCGGGCGGCCGTGCACGAGGCGCTGGTGAAGCTGGCGAGCGGCTGGGCGCCGCGGCAGACCGAGGTCGAGGTGCAGGGCGGGGTGGTGACCCTGCGGGCCATCCCGCTCAAGCCCAAGGGCACGCTGACCGGTTCGCTGGTGCTCTGCCGGGACGTCACCGAACTGCGCCGCCGCGACCGCGAGCTGATGACCAAGGACGCCACCATCCGGGAGATCCACCACCGGGTGAAGAACAACCTGCAGACCGTCGCCGCCCTGCTGCGGCTGCAGTCCCGCCGGATGGAGTCGGAGGCCGGCCGGGCCGCGCTGGACGAGGCGGTGCGCCGGGTCGGCTCGATCGCGATCGTGCACGAGACGCTGTCCCAGGCGCTGGACGAGCAGGTGGCCTTCGACGAGATCGCCGACCGGGTGCTGGCGATGGTGATGGAGCTGTCCCAGGACGGCCGGGTGGCGACCCGCCGCAGCGGCAGCTTCGGCATCCTGTCCGCCGAGGTGGCCACCCCGCTGTCGATGGTGCTGAACGAACTGCTGCAGAACGCGCTGGAGCACGCCTTCGGCCCGTCCGCCTCCGGGAACCTGGAGGTCAGCGCGCTGCGCGGGCGGGCCCCGGCGACCGGGGCGGGCTGGTCGGACAGCTGGAACGGCGGCGCCCGGCCGGAGGAGTTCCTGCTGATCACGGTGCAGGACGACGGCCGCGGCATGCCCGAGGGGTTCGACCCGCAGACGGCGGGCAACCTCGGCCTGCAGATCGTCCGCACGCTGGCCACCGGCGAGTTGGGCGGCACCTTCGACATGGTGGCCGGTCCGGACGGCGGCACCAAGGTGATCCTGGAGATCCCGGTCCGCTGATCCGCCGACCGGTCTGCGGTCCGGTGCGGTGCGGTGCGGTCCGCGGTCCGGTCCGCACCGCGGTCCGCGGAAAGGTGCAGCGAGGCGCGTGGTGGGGGCGTGCACTCGGCGAAAGCGCCGGGTGTCCACCCCGCGAGCCCGGCGCGGGTCGGCCCGCGCGGGGGCGTGCCAGGGTGCGGGCGCGCCGGGGCGCGCACACAAACCGGGGCGCGAAAACAGAAACGAGGCCCTGTCGACCGGGGGGGGTGGGTCGACAGGGCCTCTCAACCCGTTCCGGCCGTCGGGGGGAGTCGGCCGGAACGGGGGCTCTGGGTGGTGCGACACCTCGCCCGTGCGTTGCACACGGTGAGCGCCACAGCTCCACGATATTGCTCTAAGTGAACAGTATCAAGTGGCTGGACGGTCCGGTGTCGCGGGACCTCGCCAGGCAAGGCCCTTTGTGCGGAAGGCTTCACCAGGAGGTGCAGGGAAGCCTTTGATCATGTGTTGATCGGTGTTTCGGTTACTGCTGGTGTTACGGCGTGTGATCAGGCGGTGCGGGCGCGGTTGCGGGCGGCACGGCGCTTCATCGCGCGACGCTCGTCCTCGCTCATACCGCCCCAGACGCCGGCATCCTGGCCGGTCTCAAGAGCCCACTGCAGGCACTGCTCCATGACCGGACAGCGGCGGCACACGGCCTTGGCTTCCTCGATCTGCAGCAGAGCAGGACCGGTGTTCCCGATCGGGAAGAACAGCTCCGGGTCCTCTTCGCGGCAGACAGCGCGGTGGCGCCAGTCCATGGTCGTCCAACTCCTCCTGCCGGCGGGGGGCACCCGGTCGGCATAATCGATGGCTTGTGAATGTGGCTTGTGAATGTGAACGCTTTCACGAATCCCGCAACAGCAAAAGAGACCAAAGGCCCGCCGGGGCCCGGGTGGTCTGTGCTAGGGAGGGATTCGGCGATTCGAGGGACGTTCCGCGGTCGACACCCGCCAGGTTCTGAGGTTGCCGTCGCTGCGATGCGTCCCGATCGCCATGTAGAGGTTCGCAAACCTCGGGCCCGGATACAACCCCCTTCAGGGAGGAATTTTTGATTCTTCGGTGTCGCCTAGCTCACAGCCAGTACTTCTATGGAGTGAAGGGGGCTTGTGCGTTCGAGAAGAAGGGCGAAACCCCCTTCCGGTCACACAATCACACGCAGTGCCCGCCGTACGCCTGTGAAACTGACGCGACTCCTGTCTCCAAGGTGGTCCCCGTCAACCTGGAACGGGGCCGGTTCCTCTGAAACCAAGGTGAAGTGTCTGACGTCGTGATAGGAGACGACGTGCTTGCCGGACGGGCCGGCCGGCGGGGCGCCTTCGCTCGAAGAGGCGTACGACCGCAGGATCTGACGGATCGTTCGAACGGTGCCGAACGCCGTCATCCGGGTGATCCCGAAGACGTCGAGATCAGTGTCGAAGGAGGCGAGCGGTGAGGGGTACACCGGGCGGTTGCCGAGGAACGTCCACGGCGAGGTGTTGCTGACTATGGCCAGGGCCAGGCCCGGCACGCCTTCTCGGCCCGGTAGTTCCAGGGCCACAGGCCCGGAACGACGCTGCTCACGCTGGGTGACGTAGTGCCGCAGCGCCTGCCCCACATAGAGCGCGTGGGTGGACTTGCGCCCCAACCGGCGCTGCTCCTCGACCCGGCCGACCACCCCGGCGTCGAAGCCCAGGCCGGCGGTGAAGGTGAACCAGCGGTCCGGCAGCCCGTCGGTCATCGCCTTGCCCAGGCCGACCGGCCGCTCGCTCCCGTGCTCCAGCGCGTACAGCAGGGCGCCGGTGGCTTCCACCGGGTCGTTGGGCAGACCCAGCGCGCGGGCGAACACATTGGTCGAACCGCCCGGCACCACGGCCAGTCGCGGGACCTTCTCGCCCGGGCCGTGCGTGAGCAGCCCGTTCACCACCTCGTTCACGGTGCCGTCGCCGCCGAGCGCCACCACCAGGTCGACCGTGCCGTCCTCCGAGGCCTCGCGGGCCAGGTCGCGGGCGTGGCCCCGGTACTGCGTCTCGGCCACCTCCAGCTTGAGGTCGCTGCGCAGCGCGTGGATCAGCACGTCCCTGGTGCGGCCACTGGTGGTGGTGGCCTTGTGGTTCACGACCAGGAGAGCGCGCATGGGGAAAGCCTACGGGTCGGTACGGACCAACCGGCGGCTACCCTGCTGGAGTGACCGCAGAATCCTCCGCACCCGTACCCACGGCGGGCCCGGCCCGCCCCTTGGCGCTGACCGTGGGCGCCGCCATCACCGCCCTGGAGGGCGCCGCGCTGGCCGTCGTCGGCGTCTGGGACATGGTGTCCGCGCTGTCCGGCCAGTCCAAGCAGCTCGCCCTGAACGAGTTCGGCGGCCTGGTCATCGTGCTGCTCGGCGTGCTGCCGGTGCTGGCCGCCCGCGCGCTGCTCAAGGAGCGCCGCTGGGGCCGCAGCCCGGCCGTGCTCACCAACTCGATCTGCCTGCCGATCGGGTACTACATGCTGGAGAGCGGCGGCGCGATGATCGGTGTCGGTGTGCTGGTCGGCCTGCTCGGGCTGGTCGGCATCGGCGCGCTGCTGAACCCGAAGTCGACGGCGGCCCTGTACGCGTCGCACGAGGGCTGAGCGCACAGGGCCGCCGGGGGTCGGCCGCCGGTTGAGCGGCCGTCAGTCCTACTCCTCCACCAGGAGCTTCTCCCGCAGCTGGGCCAAGGTCCGGGCCAGCAGGCGGGACACGTGCATCTGGGAGATCCCCACCTCGGCGGCGATCTGCGACTGTGTCATGTTCCGGAAGAACCGCAGCACCAGGATCTTCTGCTCCCGGGGCGGCAGTTGGGCCAGCAGCGGCTTGAGCGACTCGCGGTACTCGACGCCCTCCAGCGCCTCGTCGGTGGCGCCGAGGGTGTCCGCCACGGCCGGCGACTCGTCGTCGCTGTCCGGGACGTCCAGGGACAGCGTGGAGTACGCGTTGGCGGACTCCAGGCCCTCCAGGACGTCCTCCTCGGAGATCCCCAGGTGCTCGGCGAGCTCGTGCACCGTGGGGGAGCGCCCGTGCCGCTGGGAGAGCTCGCTGGTCGCCGTGGTGAGCGACAGCCGCAGCTCCTGGAGGCGGCGCGGCACCCGGACCGCCCAGCCCTTGTCGCGGAAGTGCCGTTTGATCTCGCCGACGATGGTCGGCGTGGCGTAGGTGGAGAACTCGACCCCGCGCTCGTGGTCGAAGCGGTCCACCGACTTGATCAGGCCGATGGTGGCGACCTGGGTCAGGTCGTCCAGCGGCTCGCCCCGGTTGCGGAACCGCCGGGCCAGGTGCTCGACCAGCGGGATGTGCATCCGCACCAGCTGGTTGCGCAGCTCGACGCGCTCCGGGGAGCCGTCGGGCAGCGCGGACAGCCGGACGAACAGCGCGCGGGCCGCCTCCCGGTCCGGTGCGCCCGAGCGGTGCGGGGCCGGGGCTGGCGCCTGGACGGGCACCGCGGTGCGCAGGTCCGCGGCCTCGTCCGCCGGATCGGACGGGGGCGGGGATGCGGGCGACGGTTCAGACGTCGGCTCGGTCGGGTGGCTCATCCGGTGGGCGTCCTTCGGGTGCGCATCGTCGTTGGCGGCGAGGCCAGGAACGCTCGCCTGGGTCGGTACGGCAGGTCCCGCCGTCGCGAGGCCGGTACGGTCCAGATCACTCACGGCCATTCCCCCGTTCCGTTCCGGGAGCACCGGGGCCCTCGGGCCCCGGCATCGTCTCGTTGGTCGTACCGCGTGGGGGGCGGTACCGGGCGCCGCCCGCCCGGCCCCTGATCGGGGACCGGGCGGACGGCCCTTGTGCGGTGCTGGTCGACGCCCCGGCTAGTGGGCGACGGGGCCGCCGCGCTTCTTGTGCAGGCTGATCGACACGGTCTTGTCCTCGCCGACCGAGGAGTCGACCTCGCCGGCCAGGGCGGAGAGCACCGTCCAGGCGAAGGTGTCCCGTTCGGGCGCCTTCCCGTCGGTGGTGGGGGCGGTGACGGTCACCTTCAGCGAGTCGCCGACCAGCCGGAACTCGCAGGTCAGGACGGAGCCTGGCACCGCCTGCTGGAGCAGGATGGCGCAGGCCTCGTCGACCGCGATCCGCAGGTCCTCGATCTCGTCGAGGGTGAAGTCGAGCCGTGCCGCCAGGCCGGCCGTCGCTGTTCGCAGGACCGAGAGGTAGGCACCCGCCGCGGGCAGCCGGACCTCCACGAAGTCCTGCACTCCGGGCTCGCCGTCGATCTGGGACACCCTCACCTCCTGGGTGACGCGCTGTGCTTCCGGGCCGGTGGCCGCGGCACTGTCTGTTGCTTGGCTCAACTGCTTCGCCCCAACTGTCCAGAGGGGTGGTGCGGTACGTACCGGTCATACCCTTCGCGGGACGACCGGACGCCGCGTATCCGCCTGAGACCTTACCGCCTTCCGCACGCCGGCCGGGGCTCGGGAGTCACTCATGGTAAGCCATCGCGACGCAGGGTGGCAGGGGTTCGGACGGTCCGTTCAGTGACCGCCGCCGGCGGCGGCGAGCGCCTCGCCGGTGAGCCGGTAGACGGTCCAGCCGTCCATCGGCACCGCGCCGAGGGACTTGTAGAAGTCGATCGAGGGCGTGTTCCAGTCGAGCACCGACCACTCCACCCGCGCGTAGCCGCGCTCGACGGCGATCCGCGCCAGTTCCAGCAGCAGCGCCTTGCCGTGGCCGCCGCCGCGGGACTGCGGGCGGACGTACAGGTCCTCCAGGTAGATCCCGTGGGTGCCGCGCCAGGTCGAGAAGTTGAGGAACCAGACCGCGAAGCCGACCGGCTCGCCGGTGGCGTCGTCCTCGGCGATCAGGCCGAACAGCGCCGGGTTGGCGCCGAACAGGGCGTCGCGCAGCTGCTCCTCGGTGGCCACGGCCTCCTGCGGGGCCTTCTCGTACTCCGCGAGCTCGCGGATCAGGGCGAGGATGACGGGAACGTCGGTCACGACGGCGGTGCGGATCATGCCGCGAGCCTACTGCGCGCCCCCGCCCGCGGCCCAGGCCCTGATCGGGGCCCGGGCCGGGGGCGGGCGGGTCAGCGGGCCGGGACGGTGCGCAGGTAGTCGGCCAGCGCGGTGATCGCGGCCGGGTTGCGCGGGCTCTCCACCAGGTCGACGTAGTCCAGGACGAAGATCCGGTCGTTCCTGACCGCCGAGACGCCGGCCAGCGGCGGGAAGGACTTCAGGAAGGCGCGCTTGGCGTCGGCGCCGGTCTCGCCGTAGTTGTTGATCAGGATCACCTCGGGGTCGCGCTGCACCACGCTCTCCCAGCCGACGGTGACCCAGGTGTCCGCGAGGTCGCCCATCACGTTGGCCCCGCCGGCCTTGGCGATGATCTCGTCGGCCGCGGCGAACTTCCCGGCGGTGTACGGCTTGTCCTGCCCGCTGTCGTACAGGAACACGGACGGCCGGCGCTCGGGCTGCGGGGCGGCGGCGACCTGTGCCTTGAAACCGGCGACCAGCTTGTCCGCCCGGTCGCGGACGTCGAAGATCTCGCCGAGGTTGGCCAGGTCGGTGTAGAGCGCGTCCAGCGGGGACATCACACCGCGCTCGGTGCCCTTGCCGCTGCGGCAGGACTCGCTGAGCACGTACGAGGCGATGCCGAGGTCCCCCAGCGCCTTCGGGGTGAAGCCGCGGCCCTCGTCGAAGCCGTAGTGCCAGCCGGCGAAGACCAGGTCGGCCTTGGCGCCCAGCACGATCTCCTTGGTGATCTCCTTCTTGGAGAGCCACGCGGTCTGCTGGTAGCCGTCCTTCCAGGCGACCTGGTCGACCCGGCCCTTGTCGTCGGGCATCACGTAGCCGGCCATCCGGTCGGCCAGGCCGAGGGCGAGCATCAGCTCGGTGATGCCGACGTCGTTGGTCACCGTCCGGGCGGGCTTCTGCGGGAAGGTGAGCTTGGTGCCGCAGTTCTCCACGGTCACCGGGTAGTGGGCGGAGGCGGCGGTGGCGTCGCCGCTCGGGGCGATCTCGGCGCCGCAGGCGGTGAGTCCGAGGGTGAGCAGGGCGGTGATGGCAACGGCCTTGGTGCGCACGGGGGTTCCTTCGGGGGGTGGGTCAGATCCGGTCGAAGAGCAGTTGGACGGCGCCGGTCACCGGGTGCCGGACGGGGGTGGCCCGGACGCCGAACACCTCGGCCAGCAGGGCGGGTCGGAGCACCTCGGCGGGCGGCCCCGAGGCGACGATCCGGCCGGCTTGCAGCACGTACAGCAGGTCGCAGTGGCCGGCCGCCAGGTTGAGGTCGTGCAGCGCGGTGAGCACCGTCGGCCCGGCCTCCCGGACCAGCGCCAGCACGTCCAACTGGTGGGCGATGTCCAGGTGGTTGGTGGGCTCGTCCAGCACCAGCAGCCGGGGCTCCTGGACCAGCGCGCGGGCGATCAGCACCCGCTGCTTCTCGCCGCCGGACAGGCTCAGGAAGCCCCGCCCGGCCAACTGCTCGGCGCCGACCTTGCGCAGCGCCTCGGTGCAGCGGGCGTGGTCGTCCGCGCCCGGGCCGCCCAGGCCGCGCCGGTGCGGCAGCCGGCCCATGGCGACCACCTCGGCCACCGTGAAGTCGAACTCGGCGGAGTGCTCCTGGGGGAGTGCGGCCACCCGCCGGGCGGCCTCGCGCGCGGTCAGCGCGTGCAGGTCCGTGCCGTCCAGCAGGACGGCCCCGGCGGCCGGCCGCAGCGCCCGGTAGACGCAGCGCAGCAGCGTCGACTTGCCGCTGCCGTTCGGTCCGATCAGTCCGACCACCTGCCCGGCGGCGGCGTCCAGGGCGACGTCGTGGACCAGCCGGGCACCGGCCAGCTCGACCGAGACGGAGTCCAGGGCGAGATCCATCAGCGGCCTCCGAAGGAATAGCCGCGACGGCGCATCAGCAGCAGGAAACAGGGCACCCCGAGCACCGCGGTGACCACCCCGACCGGCAGTTCGGCGGGCGCCAGCAGGGTGCGCGAGACGATGTCCACCCAGACCAGCAGCAGCGCCCCGGCGAGCGGCGCGACCAGCAGCACCCGGCGGTGCCCGGCGCCGACCAGCATCCGGGCCAGGTGCGGCACCATCAGCCCGACGAAGCCGATCGCCCCGCTGACGGCCACCACCGTGCCGGTGACGGCGGCGGTCACCACGAACAGCTCGCGGCGCAGCCGGTCCGGGTCCACGCCCAGCGAGGCGGCCGTCTCGTCGCCCATGGCGAGCGCGTCCAGCCGGCCGGCGGCGCAGGCCAGGTACGCCAGGCCGGCCAGCACGGTGGCGGCGGCGATCGGCACCGAGCCCCAGGTGGCGCCGCCGAGGCTGCCGAGCAGCCACATCATGGCGTCCCGGGCGGCCTCGCCGCGGGCGGCCGCGAAGACCATCAGCGCGGTGACGGCGGAGAAGCCGTAGGAGAGCGCGGTGCCGGTGAGCACCAGCCGCAGCGGGGTGAGCCCGTAGGCCGTCCGCGCCGCGAGGTAGACCAGCACCATGGCGACCAGCGCGGAGCCGAACGCGGAGGCCGAGATCGCCCACACCCCGAGCGAGGCGAAGGCGCCGAGCAGCAGCACCGCGTTGGCGCCGACGGCCGCGCCGGAGGAGATGCCGAGTACGAACGGGTCGGCCAGCGCGTTGCGCACCAGGGCCTGGACGGCGACCCCGGTGGCGGCCAGCCCGGCGCCGACCACGGCGGCCAGCACGGCACGTGGCAGCCGGATCTCCCAGACGATCGCGTAGGCGGCGGCCTCCTCCGCCTCCAGCCGTCCGCCCGTCAGCCCGGCGGCCAGCAGCCGCAGGACGCGGGGCAGGCCGATCCCGGAGGCGCCCAGCGCCACGCCGCAGAGCAGCGAGAGCAGCAGGGCGGCGGCCAGGCCGACGGCGAGCGGGAGGGCGGGTATTCGGCGGGCGGGCGGGCTCGTTGCGCCACTGCCCGCGGCTGCGGTGCTGCTCACGGTGCGCCTTGCCTCGGGCCGCGGGTGCGCGGGGGCGGCACCGGTCGGGCGCGGGCCCGGGCGCCATCCCCTCGCAGTCCACGGCGAGTTGTCGGGAGTTCAGCGGCCGGGGGCGATCGGGCTGGCACGGCCCCGGGGCCGTGCTCACCGTTGCGGGTCAGCGCCGGATTCACACCGGACTTCCCCCTCGGACGCCCTGGCAGCATAACAGCCACTCAGGCTAGGCAACCCTTACCGGGCTCGGATGGGGCGTGAACGCACGACCGCCCCCGTCCGGGCTCGCGGACGGGGGCGGTCGGGTGGCGACGCGTCAGGCTCAGGCCTGCTTGGTCTCCCAGAAGATCTTGTCGACCTCGGCGATCAGGTCCAGCAGGGCCTGGCCGGTGGCGGGGTCGGTGGACGCCTTGGCGGCCGAGGCGGCCTTCAGGGTGTCGTTGATCAGCTGGTGCAGCTGCGGGTACTTCTCGAAGTGCGGGGCCTTGAAGTAGTCGCTCCACAGCACCGAGATGTGGTGCTTGACGGCCTCGGCACGCTGCTCCTTGATGATCAGGGCGCGGGTGCGGAAAGCCGGGTCCTCGTTGGCCTGGTACTTCTCCTGGGTGCCCTTGACCGACTCGGCCTCGATCCGGGCCTGCGCCGGGTCGTACACGCCGCAGGGCAGGTCACAGTGGGCGTGGGCGGTGGCGCGCGGTGCAAACAGACGAGAGAACATGGGAGTCCTTCCTTAGATCGTCTTCCCGCGCCCGAGATTACCCTTCCGCCCCCGGGGTTTCGCGATCGGGCGGTGGGCCTAGGGCAAAAGGCGGACCCGGAACCGGGGTAATCCGGACATCGAACGGATCGAACGGGGTGACGGTCCGTACGGCAGACTGGGACCGGGCGGTCCGGGAGGAGGAGTCGTGGCGCGGAGCACGGAACCGGCGGGTACGGAACCGGCGGGCACGGAACCCCGGGGGCGGGGCGGCGGCGCGGTGCCGTTCGGGCTGGTCGACGTGGCGGGCCCGTCGATGGTCCCGACCCTGCGCGAGGGCGACCAGTTGCTGGTGCGCTACGGCGCGCCGATCCGGCCCGGCGCGGTGGTGCTCTTCCGGCACCCCTTCCAGCAGGACCTGCTGGTGGTGAAGCGGGCCGCCGAGCGGCGTCCGAGGGGCTGGTGGCTGCTGTCCGACAACCGGCCGGTGGACAGCGACAGCCGAAGCTACGGCCCGGTCCCGGACGAACTGGTGCTCGGCCGGGTGCTGCTGAGGCTGCGCCCGCGCCCGGCCTGGCTGGCGCCGGGGCGGCGGCTGGAGCGGCTGCTGCTGAGCACCCGGCTGGCCCGGGTGCCGGGCCTGGCCCGCCGCCTGGGCGTCTGGGCGGAGCAGCTCTGACCCCCTGGGCCCTGCCGGGGACCTAGCCGGCGGCGCCGAGTGCCGCGGCCTCGGCCTCCTGGCGCTTGCGGGCCCGGTACGCGGCGACGTTGGCGCGGGTCGCGCAGCGGTCCGAGCAGTAGCGGCGGGAGCGGTTGGTCGAGGTGTCCAGGTAGGCGTTGCGGCAGGGCGCGGCCTGGCAGATGCCGAGCCGGTCGGCGCCCAGCTCGGTCAGGTGGACGGCCAGGCCCATGCAGGCGACCGCGCTGAAGTGCGCGGTGGCGGTCGGCGAGTTGTCGGCCAGGTGCAGGTGCCAGCGCGGCCGGCCGGCGTCGTCCAGGTAGTCGTGCCCGGAGACCAGCGGGCTGACCGGGTACTCCATCAGCAGGCTGTTCAGCAGGTCGACGCCCCGGATCTCGTCGCCCTCGGCGGCGGCCTCGAAGACCCCGCGCAGCCTGGTCCGCACCGCCCGCAGCCGGGGCAGGTCGGACTCGTCGGCCTGTGCGGCGGCCCGCGAGGAGTCGGAGAACAGGCCGCGCACCGCGTCCACGGACGTCAGCGTGTCGGTGCCGCGTTCGGGCTCCTCGGTGTTCACCAGCCGAACGGCGAGATCGGCGTACGAGGCGAGCTCCACGGAGGTCCTTCCAAAAGGTCGGTAACGGGCTGATTGCGTCCAGCCTATTACCTGGGTGGGGAAAACGTCGGGGGGGGGGGGGGGGGCGCCCGGGCGGCGGGGGGGGCGGGGGCGCGCCGGGCACACATCCAGGTAAGGGGGGCGCGAGCACGGGGC
>NZ_JBHWIO010000116.1:0-6209 GCF_042732075.1 Kitasatospora sp. NPDC059812 | reverse complement strand
GGCCAGGGCCCGGGCGACGGCCACCCCCGGGGGCGGGCCCCCCGGCCCCCCCCCCCGGTCGGTACGGTTCTACAGCACCTTGGAGAGGAAGGCGCGGGTGCGCTCGTGCCGGGGGTCGGTGAGCACCTCGCGGGGGTTGCCGGACTCGACCACCACACCGCCGTCCATGAACACCAGCGCGTCGCCGACCTCGCGGGCGAAGCCCATCTCGTGGGTGACGACCACCATGGTCATGCCCTCCTCGGCGAGGCCGCGCATGACGTCGAGGACGTCGCCGACCAGTTCGGGGTCGAGCGCCGAGGTGGGCTCGTCGAACAGCATCAGCTTGGGCTTCATGGCCAGCGCGCGGGCGATCGCGACGCGCTGCTGCTGGCCGCCGGAGAGCTGGGAGGGGTAGTTCTTCGCCTTGTCGGCGAGGCCGACCCGCTCCAGCAGGACCATCGCCCGCTCCCGGGCGGCGGCCTTGCTCTCGCCCTTGACCTGGACCGGGGCCTCCATGACGTTCTCGACGGCCGTCATGTGCGGGAACAGGTTGAAGCGCTGGAAGACCATGCCGATGTCGCGCCGCTTGACGGCGACCTCGCGGTCCTTGAGCTCGTAGAGCTTGTCGCCCTTCTGCTGGTAGCCGACCAGTTCGCCGTCCACCCAGAGGCGTCCGCCGTTGATCTTCTCCAGGTGGTTGATGCACCGCAGGAAGGTCGACTTGCCGGAGCCGGAGGGGCCGATCAGGCAGAACACCTCGCCCTGCTTGACCTCCAGGTCGATGCCCTTGAGCACGTGCACGGAGCCGTAGGACTTGTGGACGCTCTCGGCGCGCACCATCGGCTGCCCGGTGGCGGCGGCCGGGGTCTTGCTCAGGCCGGTCATACGTGACCACCTCCCTCAAGCCCCGGGACGACGTCGGCGCCGGTCTTCGGGGCGGGCTTCCCGGCGAACAGGCCCCGCAGCCGCTGCACCGGGGTGGGCGGGAGGGTCCGGTTGGAGCCGCGGGCGTAGTAGCGCTCGATGTAGTACTGGCCGATGGTCAGCAGCGAGGTGAAGAACAGGTACCAGAGGCTGACCACGATCAGCAGCGGGATGTTCTGGTAGTTCCGGGAGTAGATGACCTGACCGGCCCGGAAGATCTCCTCCAGGGAGATCACGCTGACCAGCGAGGTGGTCTTGAGCATCGAGATGGTCTCGTTGCCGGTCGGCGGGATGATCACCCGCATGGCCTGGGGCAGGACGATCCGGCGCATGGTCTGGAACCGGCTCATGCCGAGCGCGTGGGCGGCCTCGGTCTGGCCCTCGTCCACCGACTGGATGCCGCCGCGGACGATCTCCGCCATGTAGGCGGCCTCGTTGAGGCCGAGGCCCAGCAGGGCGGCGACGAAGGTCGGGATCAGGACGTTGGTGTCCGCGGACCAGAACTCCGGCCCCCACGGGACGCCGATCGACAGCTTGGCCCAGATCAGGCCGAGGAAGTTCCAGAACACCAGCTGCACCAGCACTGGGGTGCCGCGGAAGACCCAGATGTACATCCAGGCGGTGCCGGAGAGCAGGGGGTTCGGGGACAGGCGCATCACGGCGAGGACGATGCCGCCGATCACGCCCATCAGCATGGAGAGGACGGTCAGTTCCAGCGTGACGACCATGCCGTGCACGATGCTGTCGTGGAACAGGTACTGCCCGACGATGTCCCACTTGAAAGCGGGGTTGGTGAAGAGGGCGCTCAGCAGCATCGCCGCAAGCAGGGCGATGACGACGGCGCCCACCCAGCGTCCGGGGTGGCGGACCGGGACGGCCTTGATGGTCTCAGGCCGTCCCTCCTCCGCCTTCCCCTTGTCCAGAGAGTTCACGGTGTGGCCTCGGGGGAGAGATGGAGCAGGCGGACGGTCAGTTCACGGCGCCGTTGACGGTCGACTTGTCGAGGGCGCCGGACTCGACGCCCCACTTGGTGAGGATCTGCTTGTAGGTGCCGTCGTCGATCAGCGACTGGACGGCGCCCTGGATCGCGGGGGTGAGCTTGGAGCCCTTGGCGACGGCGACGCCGTAGGGGGCCACGCCGTAGGTGGAGCCGAGCTTCTCCAGCTGGCCGCCGGCCTGCTTGATCGCGTAGTCGACGACCTGGGAGTCGGCCATCATGGCCTGGTCGCGGCCGGAGACGACGGCGTTGGTGACGTCCGTCTGGAGGTCGAACTTGTCGCCGTCGTTCTGGATGCCCGGCTTCCCGTTCTTGGCGCAGTCCGGGTTGCGGGTGTCCTTGATCTCGTCGGCCTGGGTGGTGCCGGTCTGGACGGCGACCTTCTTGCCGCACAGGTCGTTGGGGTCGACCTTGTCGGGGTTGCCCTTCTTGACCGCGATGGCGCTGCCGGAGTTGAAGTAGGTCACCATGTCGACGACCTGCTCGCGCTCCTTGTTGTCCGTGAAGGACGACATGCCGAGCTGGAACTTGTTCGACTGGATGCCGGGGATGATCGCGGTGAAGCCGGAGTCCTGGACGTCGGCCTTCAGCCCGAGCTTGGCCGCGATGGCGTTGGCCAGGTCCACGTCCATGCCGATGACCTTGCCGCTGTCGTCCTTGAACTCGTCCGGCGCGTACGAGGCGTCCGCGCCGACCAGGAGCTTGCCGGAGGACTTGACGTCGGCGGGGACGAGGGCGGCGAGCTTGTCGTCGGCCTTGACCGCGTTGACGGTCGCGGAGGCGTTGGGCGCGCCGCTGCCACCGTCGCTCTTGCTGCTGCTGCAGCCGGTCAGGACGAGGGTGACGGAGGCGGCAACCGCGCCGGCCGCGAGAAGCCGGGTGCGCTGGGTACGGGCGGTCATGAGGGGGATCTCCTCCTGAGGGAGAGGGCGGGCGGAGCGCGCCGCGGGGGGCGGCACACCGGGGCGGCAGGTTCGTACGGCGCTGTACGGGTGTATTTCGCTGTACGTCGTCGTACGTGCAGGGCCGGGTGGTGCGGTGCCTGTGCGGACGGGCCGCCCAGGTTGCTGCGGGGTACTGCTTCCGCCACCCTCCGCCGAGGTGGACGTCAAGCGAACCGCCTCGACCAGTGGCCGGCTCGATCCGAGATGGGGGGAATCCTGCCATCTGTGAACGGTCAGATGGCCCTCATCCAGATCAAAATCGGATAACGAGGGCCCAGGCTGTCCGCTATTCGGACTTATTCCGTGTTCCTGTCACTCCGTGCATAAGTATGCAGATCCCTCTGCCCGGTGCCCGGAGGCCCGCCGCCCCCGGCTCGGATGTCGCCGTCGACCACGGCGCAGGGACGTGCGGCCGCCACGGTGACGCGTGGGTGTACGCGAAATGGCGGACATGCGATCCGGCCATCCCGCACTCCCGGGCCCGGCAGCGGGTGTGTCAGAATTCGGTACCGGGTGACCCCCGAACGCTCGAACCAGACCGACGAGCCCCGACAGGCTCGGGGTGTCCGGGAACGGAAGTCATCACGTGGCTCCGTATCCGGGACGCCGACTCCCCAGCGCGTCTGCGTTCACTCCTGCGGGTGCGCGTGCCGCCATCACCGTTGCCGCCGCCGGAGCCCGGCGCTTCCGACGCCGGGCCCCAGTGACGCGACAGCTCGGCGATGAACTGCACGTGACGAGGACGAAAAGGCATAGGTGCGATGCCTTGGTCCGACCTACGCTCGGCCCGGAAGCACAACGCGGACCAACAAGACCCATAAAACCCTCATCCGAGGGCGCCGCCCGACGGCAGCGCCCCGACCCAGCCCCCGGGTCCGCTTCGGCGTACCCGGTTTCCGGTTTCCGGACGGGTCGTCCTGTCCGTCGGTCGCGCACCCTCGCCAGATCAATGACGAAGAGGTCATCGTGGCAGCGGAGATCATCAGCAGCACCCAGGACACCGTCGATCCGGTCGACGCCGTTTTCGCGCTCCACCGCGGCGGCAAGATGGAGATCAGGGCGACCGTCCCGGTGCGCGACGCGGACGACCTGTCCCTCGCCTACACGCCCGGTGTCGCCCGCGTCTGCACGGCCATCGCCGAGCAGCCGGAGCTGGTCAACGACTACACCTGGAAGTCCAACACCGTCGCCGTGGTCACCGACGGCACCGCCGTGCTGGGCCTCGGCGACATCGGCCCGGAGGCCTCCCTGCCCGTGATGGAGGGCAAGGCCATCCTGTTCAAGCAGTTCGGCGGCGTGGACGCGGTGCCGATCGCGCTCGCCTGCACCGAGGTCGACGAGATCGTCGAGACCGTGGTGCGGCTGGCGCCCTCCTTCGGCGGCGTCAACCTGGAGGACATCTCCGCCCCCCGCTGCTTCGAGATCGAGCGCCGGCTCCAGGAGGCCGTGGACATCCCGGTCTTCCACGACGACCAGCACGGCACCGCGATCGTCACCACCGCCGCCCTGTGGAACGCGGCCAAGGTGACCGGCCGTGAGATCGGCTCGCTGCGGGCCGTCATCTCCGGCGCCGGCGCGGCCGGCATCGCCATCGCCAAGATGCTGGTGGCGGCGGGCATCGGCGACGTCGCGGTCTGCGACCGCAAGGGCGTGGTGTACGACGGCCGCGGCGACCTCACCGACGTCAAGGCCGAGATCGCCGAACTGACCAACCGCACCGGCCTCAAGGGCACCCTGGCCGACGCGATGGCCGGCGCCGACGTGTTCATCGGCGTCTCCGGCGGCACCGTGCCGGAGGAGGTCGTCGCGACCATGGCCGCGGGCGCGTTCATCTTCGCGATGGCCAACCCCACCCCGGAGATCCACCCCGAGGTCGCGCACAAGTACGCGGCGGTCGTCGCCACCGGGCGCAGCGACTTCCCGAACCAGATCAACAACGTGCTGGCCTTCCCCGGCATCTTCGCCGGCGCCCTCCAGGTGCGGGCCAGCCGGATCACCGAGGGCATGAAGCTGGCTGCCGCCAAGGCGCTGGCCGGTGTCGTCGCCGACGAGCTGACGCCGCAGAAGGTCATCCCCTCGCCGTTCGACGAGCGGGTCGCCCCGGCGGTCACCAAGGCCGTCGCCGAGGCCGCCCGGGCCGAGGGCGTGGCCCGGATCTGACGATCCGGGCGCCGCTGCCGGGCAGGCCCGGCGTGAGCGGCGCCGCCGACACGGCCGGGGCCGGGACACGCGTCACACCCGCGCGTGGTTCCCGGCCCCGGCCGGCGCGGCTATCGTCCGCAGCATGTTTGCTGCCTACGCCGCACGTATCGACGCCGATGACCCGCTCAGCGGACTGGAGTTGGGCGAACTCCCCGAGCCGCAGGCCCGCCCCGGATGGAGCGTGGTCACGGTCAGGGCCGCCAGCCTCAACCACCACGACCTGTGGTCGCTGCGCGGGGTCGGCCTGCCCGCCGGCCGACTGCCGATGATCCTCGGCTGCGACGCCGCCGGTGTCGACGAGCACGGCAACGAGGTCGTCCTCCACTCGGTGATCGGCCAGAGCGGCCACGGGGTCGGCCCGGACGAGCCCCGGTCCATCCTGACCGAGTGTTACCAGGGCACCTTCGCCCAGCAGGTGGCCGTGCCCACCTGGAACCTGCTGCCCAAGCCCGCCGAACTCAGCTTCGAAGAGGCCGCCTGCCTGCCCACGGCCTGGCTGACGGCCTACCGGATGCTGTTCACCAACGCCGGGGTCAAGCCCGGCGACACCGTCCTGGTGCAGGGCGCGGGCGGCGGCGTGGCGACCGCGCTGATCGTCCTCGGCAAGGCCGCCGGGCTGCGGGTCTGGGTCACCGGCCGGGACGAGGCCAAGCGCCGCCGGGCGGTCGAACTCGGCGCCGACGCCGCCTTCGAGAGCGGCGCCCGGCTGCCCGCCCGGGTGGACGCGGTGATGGAGACGGTCGGCGCCGCGACCTGGGCGCACTCGGTGAAGGCGCTGCGCCCGGGCGGCACCGTCGTCATCTCCGGTGCCACCTCCGGCCCCAACCCGAGCACCACCGAGCTGAACCGGATCTTCTTCCTGGAGCTCAAGGTGGTCGGCTCGACCATGGGCACCAAGGAGGAACTGGCCGGGCTGCTCTCGCTGTGCGCGACCACCGGCGTCCGACCGGTGATCGACTCGGTGCTGCCGCTGGCCGAGGCCCGGGACGGCTTCGCGCGGCTCGCCAAGGGCGACGTCTTCGGCAAGATCGTGCTGACGCCGTGACGCCGTGACGCCGTGACGCCGTGACGCCGTGACGCCGTGACGCCGTGACGCCGTGACGCCGTGACGCCGTGACGCGGACCGGGCCCGGGCCCCGCCGCGCCCCGGGCCGGGGGCC
>NZ_JBHWIO010000115.1:0-25116 GCF_042732075.1 Kitasatospora sp. NPDC059812 | reverse complement strand
GACCGCGCACCCAGGCGTCGCCCAGGTCGCGGTGCTCGCCCGGGAGGACCGGATCGTCGCGTACGTCGTCCCCGTGGCCGGGCGAGGGGCGACCGCGCCGGTGCTGGCGTCGTACCTGCGCGAGCGACTGCCGGACTACCTGGTGCCGTCGGTGTTCGTGGTGTTGGCGGCGCTGCCGTTGACCCCGAACGGGAAGTTGGACCGGGCGGCGCTGCCGGCGCCGGAGGCGGGGTCGGTCGGGTTCGGTCGGGCGGCGCGGACGCCGCAGGAGCAGATCCTGTGCGAGCTGTTCGCGGAGGTGCTGGGCCGGGGCCAGGTCGGTGTCGACGACGACTTCTTCGACCTCGGCGGGCACTCGCTGCTGGCCACCCGACTGGTCTCCCGGGTCCGGGCGACCCTCGGGGTCGAACTGGAGCTGCGTCGCCTGTTCCGGACGCCGACACCGGCCGGGCTCGCGGCCGGGCTGCACGACGCCGCCACCGCGCGGCAGGCGCTGGTGCCCCGGCCGCGCCGGGAACCGCTGCCGCTGTCCTTCGCACAGCGCCGCCTGTGGTTCCTGCACCAGTTCGGGGCGCCCAGCGCGACCTACCACATGCCGCTGGCACTGCGGCTGACCGGCGACCTCGACCAGGAGGCGCTGGGAGCAGCGCTGACGGACGTGGTGGCGCGGCACGAGAGCCTGCGTACGGTGTTCCCGCACACCGAGGGCGTCCCGCGCCAGCGCGTGCTGAGCGCGGCGGAGGCCACCATCCGGATCCCGGTGCGCCGGGCCGGCGAGTCGGAGCTGCCGGGGCTGCTGAGCGAGGCGGCGGTGCGCGCCTTCGACCTGACGGCGGACCTGCCCGTCCGGGCGCAGCTGTTCACGCTCGCCCCGGACGAGCACGTCCTGCTGGTCGTCCTGCACCACATCGCCGGCGACGGCTGGTCGATGAGCCCGCTCTCCCGCGACCTCGCGACCGCGTACACCGCCCGCCGGCGCGGCGACGCCCCGGGCTGGGCGCCGCTGCCGGTGAGCTACGCGGACTACACCGTGTGGCAGCACGAGATCCTCGGCGAGGAGTCCGACGCGGACAGCGCGTTCGCCCGCCAGGTCGGCTACTGGAGCCAAGCGCTCGCCGGGCTTCCCGAGCAGCTCGCGCTGCCCGTCGACCGGCCCCGGCCGGCGGTCATGACCTACGGCGGCGACCTGCTGGACATCCGGCTGCCCGCCGAACTGCACGCGGGGCTGGCCGAGTTGGCCCGGCGGTCCGGGAGCAGTCTGTTCATGGTGCTCCAGGCGGGCCTGGCGGCGCTGTACACGCGGCTGGGCGCGGGGACGGACATCCCGATCGGCAGCCCGATCGCGGGGCGCACCGACGAGGCGCTGGACGACCTGGTCGGCTTCTTCGTCAACGCGCTGGTGCTGCGCACCGACACGAGCGGCGACCCGAGCTTCCTCGAACTGCTGGGCCGGGTACGGGAGACGACGCTGTCGGCCTTCGCGCACCAGGACGTGCCGTTCGAGCACCTGGTGGAGGCGCTGAACCCGGCGCGGTCGATGTCGCTCCACCCGCTCTTCCAGACCGTACTGGCCCTGCAGAACGCGCCGATGGGCGACTTCGAGCTGCCCGGGCTGACGGTCTCCGGGGTACCGGTGCCGACCGGGACCTCGCGGGTCGACCTGACCTTCGGCCTCGCGGAGAACCGCGGGCCCGACGGCACGCCGGCCGGGCTGACCGGTGCGGTCGAGTACAGCACCGACCTCTTCGACCGGGGGACGGTCGAGGCCCTGGTCGCCCGCTGGGCCAGGCTGCTGGCCGCGGTCGCCGCCGATCCGGACCGGCCGATCGGTGCGATCGACCTGCTGTCCGCCGAGGAGCGCCGCGAGCTGCTGCCCGCCGTCGAGCCACGGGCGGCCGGGGTGAGCCTGCCGGAGGCGTTCGCGGCGCAGGTGGCGGCGACGCCGGACGCGCCGGCCCTGGTGTCCGGCGGTGTCGAGCTGACGTACCGCGAGCTGAACTCCCGGGCGAACCGGTTCGCGCATGCGCTGATCGCGCGCGGGGTCGGTCCGGAGCAGGTCGTGGCGGTGGCGCTGCCGCGTTCGGTGGAGTCGGTGGTGGCGGTCCTGGGTGTGCTGAAGGCGGGTGCCGCGTATCTGCCGGTCGACCCGTCGTACCCGGCGTCGCGGATCGCGTACATGCTGGAGGACGCGTGCCCGGCGTTGGTGGTCGACGATCCGGTGCTGGTGGCCAAGGCGTCCGAGGTGTCTGCGGTGTCTGCCTGGCCGGACAGTGATCCGGTGGTCGCGCTCGATGTCCGGCATCCGGCGTACGTGATCTACACCTCGGGTTCGACCGGCCGCCCCAAGGGCGTCGTGGTCGCCCACGGCGGGGTGTCGGGTCTGGTGGCGGCGCAGGTCGAGCGGCTCGGCCTGGAGCCGGGCAGCCGGGTCCTCCAGTTCGCCTCGCCCAGCTTCGACGCGTCGTTCTGGGACCTGTGCAGCGCCCTGCTGACCGGTGCCGCCCTCGTGCTCGCCCCGTCCGGGGCCCCGCTGGAGGCCCTGACGGACCGCCGGCTCGACGTCACCCATGTGACCCTGCCGCCCTCGGCCCTGGCGGCGGTGGACAGCACCGATGTCACGGCTGGCACCTTGGTGGTGGCGGGTGAGGCGTGCCCGCCGGAGCTGGTGGCGCGGTGGGCGCCGGGGCGTCGGATGGTCAACGCGTACGGCCCGACGGAGACGACGGTGTGCGCGACGATGAGCGCCCCGCTGGCGGCGGGCACTGGCGTGCCGCCGATCGGCCGAGCGGTCGCGGGCTTCCGGGTGTACGTGCTGGACGAGCGGCTGCGCCTGGTGCCGCCGGGCGTCGCGGGGGAGTTGTACGTCGCGGGGCCGGGGCTGGCGCGCGGCTACCTGAACCGGCCGGGCCTGACGGCCGGGCGCTTCGTCGCCTGCCCGTTCGAGGCGGGCGGCCGGATGTACCGCACCGGTGACGTGGTGCGCCGCCGGGCCGACGGCGAGTTGGAGTACGTCGGCCGCGCCGACCAACAGGTGAAGGTGCGCGGCTTCCGCGTCGAACTCGGCGAGATCGAGGCCGCCCTGGCCGAGCATCCCGGGGTCGCCCAGGCCGCCGTCCTCGCCGACGGCGACCGGCTCGTCGGCTACGTGGCCCCGCGCCCCGGCGCCGACGCTCGCCCGGCGGAACTGGCGTCGTACCTGCGCGAGCGGCTGCCGGACTACCTGGTGCCGGCCGTGTTCACGGTGCTGGACGTGCTGCCGCTGACGCCCAACGGCAAGCTCGACCGCGCCGCGCTGCCCGCTCCCGACCTCGGCTCGGCCGAGGTCGGCCGGGAGCCGCGCACGCCGCAGGAGCAGATCCTCTGCGAGCTGTTCGCCGAGGTGCTGGGCCGGGCGCAGGTCGGGGTCGACGACGACTTCTTCGACCTGGGCGGGCACTCGCTGCTGGCCACCCGACTGGTCTCCCGCGTCCGTTCGGCCCTCGGAGCCGAGGTCGGGCTGCGCGCGCTCTTCGAGGCGCCGACGGTGGCCGGCCTGGCGGCACGGCTCACCGAGGCCGACCGGGCCCGGCCCGCACTGGCGCCGTACGAGCGGCCGCAGACGGTACCGCTGTCGTTCGCGCAGCGCCGCCTGTGGTTCCTGCACCGGATGGACGGAGCCGCCGCGGCCTACCACATCCCGCTGGCGCTGCGGCTGACCGGAACGCTGGACCGCAAGGCGTTGGAGGACGCGCTGGCCGAGGTCGTCGCCCGGCACGAGAGCCTGCGGACGGTCTTCCCGGAGCTCGACGCCGTACCGTGCCAGCGGGTCCTCGACCCCGGGGCGGCCCGGCCCCGGGTGCGGGTGACCGAGGCCCGGGAGGACGAGCTGCCGCAACGGCTCGCCCACGCGGCGCGGCTCCCGT
The DNA here is from genome assembly GCF_042732075.1 of Kitasatospora sp. NPDC059812. Classification (NCBI taxonomy): domain Bacteria; kingdom Bacillati; phylum Actinomycetota; class Actinomycetes; order Kitasatosporales; family Streptomycetaceae; genus Kitasatospora; species Kitasatospora sp. NPDC059812. The sequence goes on along the minus strand of NZ_JBHWIO010000115.1, from coordinate 21,214 downwards.
TCGACCTCGCGGTGGAACCGCCGCTGCGCGCCGAGCTGTTCGCGCTCGCGCCGGACGAGCACGTGCTGCTGCTGGTCATGCACCACATCGCCGGTGACGGCTGGTCCACCGGCCCGCTCGCCCGCGACCTCGCCGAGGCCTACGCCGCCCGCTGCCAGGGCCGCGAGCCGGACCGGGACGCCCTGCCGGTGCAGTACGCCGACTACACGCTCTGGCAGCGCGAGCTGCTCGGCGACCCGGAGGACCCGGACAGCCGGTTCGCCGGACAACTCCGCTACTGGACCAAGCAGTTGGACCGCCTTCCGGAGCGGATCCCGCTGCCCGCCGACCGGCCCCGGCCGGCCGTCGCCGGCTACCGGGGCGCCGCCTTCGGCCTTGAGCTGACCCCCGAACTGCACGCGGGGCTGGCCGAGTTGGCCCGGCGGTCCGGGAGCAGTCTGTTCATGGTGCTCCAGGCGGGCCTGGCGGCGCTCTACACCCGGCTCGGCGCGGGGACGGACATCCCGATCGGCAGCCCGATCGCGGGCCGCACCGACGAGGCGCTGGACGAGCTGGTCGGGTTCTTCGTCAACACGCTGGTGCTGCGCACCGACACGAGCGGCGACCCGACCTTCGGCGAACTGCTGGAGCGGGTGCGGGAGACCGCGCTCGCCGCCTACGCCCACCAGGACGTGCCGTTCGAGCACCTGGTGGAGGTGCTGAACCCGTCCCGCTCGCTCGCGCACCACCCGCTGTTCCAGACGATCCTCGCCGTGCAGAACGCGCCGATGGGCGAGTTCACGCTGCCCGGCCTCCAGGTGTCCGCCTTCGCCGTGCCGACCGGGACGGCCAAGTTCGACCTCGGCTTCAACCTGAGCGAGCGGTTCGGCCCCGACGGCAGCCCGGACGGGATCGTCGGCGTGGTCGAGTACGCCACTGACCTGTTCGACCGGGACACGGTCGCCGCCCTCGTGCGGCGCTGGACGCTCCTGCTGGAGGCGGTCACCGCCGATCCGGACCTGGCGATCGGGGGGATCGACCTCCTCGACTCCGACGAGCGGATTCGGCTGCTGGAGCGGGGCAACGCGACCGCCCGCGAGGTGGGCGCCGTGCCGGTGCCGCAGGCGTTCGCGGCGCAGGTGGCGGCGACGCCGGACGCGCTCGCCCTGGTGTCCGGTGGTGCCGAGCTGACGTACCGCGAGCTGAACTCCCGGGCGAACCGGTTCGCGCATGCGCTGATCGCCCGTGGGGTCGGGCCGGAGCAGGTCGTGGCGGTGGCGCTGCCGCGTTCGGTGGAGTCGGTGGTGGCGGTCCTGGGTGTCCTGAAGGCTGGGGCGGCGTATCTGCCGGTGGATCCGGCGTACCCGCAGTCACGGATCGCGTACATGCTGGAGGACGCCCGCCCGGCGCTGGTGGTCGATGATCCGGCGCTGGTGGCCAAGGCCTCCGAGGCCGCCGAGGCCTCCGAGTCGCCGGACACGGATCCCGTGGTCGCTCTCGATGTCCGGCATCCGGCCTACGTGATCTATACCTCGGGTTCGACCGGGCGCCCCAAGGGTGTCGTGGTTGCCCACGGCGGCGTGGCCAGTCTGGTGGCCGCCCAGATCGAGCGGTTCGCGATCGACTCCGACAGTCGGGTGCTGCAGTTCGCCTCGCCGAGCTTCGACGCCTCGGTGTCGGAGATCTTCACCGCCCTGCTGTGCGGTGCGGCCCTGGTGCTGCCTCCGGCGGCGGAGCCGGTCGCCGCGCTGACGGACCCGGGGCTCGCGGTGACCCACGTGACCGTGCCCCCGTCCGTCCTGGCGGCCCTGTCGGAGGGCGCGGTGACGGTGTCGACCCTGGTGGTGGCGGGCGAGGCCTGCCCGCCGGAGCTGGTGGCGCGCTGGGCGCCCGGGCGGCGGATGGTCAACGCGTACGGCCCGACGGAGACGACGGTGTGCGCGACGATGAGCGACCCGCTGTCCCCGGGGGCGGGCGTGCCGCCGATCGGGCGGCCGATCGCCAACGCGCGGGTGTACGTGCTGGACGAGCGGCTGCGGCCGGTGCCGCCCGGCGTGCCCGGCGAGCTGTACGTCGCCGGCGCGGGCCTGGCGCGCGGCTACCTGAACCGGCCGGCCCTGACGGCCGGGCGCTTCGTCGCCTGCCCGTTCGAGGCGGACGGGAGCCGCATGTACCGCACCGGGGACGTGGTGCGCTGGCTGGGCGACGGGCAGTTGGAGTACGTCGGCCGCGCCGACGACCAGGTGAAGGTGCGCGGCTTCCGGATCGAACCCGGCGAGATCGAGACGGCCCTGGCCGAGCACCCCGCCGTCGCCCGGGCCGCCGTCCTCGCCCAGGACGACCGGCTCATCGGCTACGTCGTCCCACGCCGGGACACCGGCCGCGACGACAGCCGCGAAGCCGACCACGTGGGCGAGTGGCGGGACATCTACGACGCCCTGCCCATCACCCCCGAGGAAACCGCCTTCGGCCAGAACTTCGTCGGCTGGAACAGCAGTTACGACGCGAGCCCGATCCCCGTCGAGCAGATGCGGGAATGGCGCGACGCCACCGTGGCCCGCATCCTGGCCCTGCGCCCCCGCCGGGTGCTGGAGATCGGCGTCGGCACCGGTCTGCTCCTCTCGCAGATCGCACCGCACTGCGAGACCTACTGGGCGACCGACTTCTCCGCCACCGCGATCGACGCGCTGGCCACCCAGATCGCCCGGCAGGAGCAGCTGGCCGACCGCGTCGTCCTGCACACCCGCCCGGCACACGACACCGACGGCCTGCCCGCCGGGCACTTCGACACCATCGTCATCAACTCGGTGGTGCAGTACTTCCCCTCCGCCGACTACCTCGCCGACGTCATCGGGAAACTGATGCGACTGCTCACCCCCGGCGGCGCGCTCTTCGTCGGCGACGTCCGCAACCTGCGACTGCTGCGCCCGCTGGCCACCGCCGTCCAACTGCACCGGGCCGCCGACGGCGCCGACCTGCCCGCCGTGCGTCGTGCGGTGGAGCAGTCCCTGCTGGTGGAGAAGGAGCTCCTGGTCGACCCGGACTTCTTCACCGCCCTGCGGGAGAACGGCACGGACGTCGGCGCGGTGACCGTGGAGGTCAAGCGGGGCCGCCACCACAACGAGCTGACCCGCTACCGCTACGACGTCACCCTGCGCAAGCAGCCCGCCACCCCGGCGCAGGGCGACGAGCCGGTCGAACTCCGCTGGGGCCGGGACGTGGCCGCCCTGCCGGAGCTGTGCGAGCTCCTCGGGCGGCACGACGGCCGCCCGGTCCGGATCACCGGGGCACCCAACCGCCGCGTGGTCCGCGAGGCGGCCCTGGCCCGGGCCGTGCAGGAGGAGGACCTCCCGCTCGGGCCGCTGCTGGAGCGGCTGCGCGCCCCGCAGGAGGACGCGGCGCCCGATCCCGAGGACTTCCACGCCCTCGGGGACGCGCTCGGCCGCCGGGTGTCCGTCACCTGGTCGGCCACCGGCCCGGACGCCCTGGACGTGCTCTTCGGCGGCGCACCCGACGGCGCACCCGGCGACGCCCCGGCCGAGGCCTACCGACCCACCCGGGGCGCGGGCGCGGCGCTGTCCGCGCTCACCAACCGCCCGGCGGGAAAGCTCGGCGCCCCGGCCCTGGCCGCCGAACTCCGGGGCTGGCTGGGCGCCCGACTGCCCGACTACCTGGTGCCGTCGGCGTTCGTGGTGCTGGACGCGCTGCCGCTGACCGCCAACGGAAAGCTCGACCGCCGCGCGCTGCCCGCCCCCGACCTCGGGGCGGCCGCCGGCGGTCGGGCGCCGCGCACCCCGCAGGAGCAGCTGCTCGCCGAACTCTTCGCCGACGTGCTCGGCCTGCCCCACGTCGGTGTCGAGGACAGCTTCTTCGACCTCGGCGGCCACTCGCTGCTGGCGACCCGCCTGGCCTCCAGGGTCCGGGCCGTCCTCGGCGCCGAACTGGAGATCCGGACGCTGTTCGAGCACCCGACCGTGGCCGCCCTGGCGGGCCGCCTCGACGGGTCCGTCACCGAGCGGCCCGCGCTGACCGCCCGCCCGCGCCCCGAGCGGCTCCCGCTGTCCTTCGCCCAGCGCCGCCTGTGGTTCCTGCACCGCATGGACGGGCCGAGCGCCACCTACAACATGCCGCTCGCCCTGCGGCTGACCGGCGACCTCGACCGGGAGGCGCTGGCGGCAGCGCTGGCGGACGTGGTCGCCCGGCACGAGAGCCTGCGCACCGTCCTGCGGGAGGCGGACGGGGCGCCCCACCAGCAGGTGCTGGGCGCGGACGAGGCGCACCCGCCGCTGCCGGTGGTCGAGCTCGACGAGAGCCGGCTGGCCGAACGGCTCGCCGAGGCGGCCCGGCGCGGCTTCGACCTGGCCGCCGAGCCGCCGATCCGGGCGGAGCTGTACGCGCTCGCCCCCGGGCGGCACGTCCTGCTGGTCGTGGTGCACCACATCGCCGCCGACGGCTGGTCGATGGGCCCGCTCTCCCGGGACCTGGCCACCGCCTACGCGGCACGCTGCCAGGGCGGGGCACCGCAGTGGTCCCCGCTGTCGGTCCAGTACGCCGACTACACCCTGTGGCAGCGCGACCTGCTCGGCGAGGCCGCCGACCAGGGCAGCCTGTTCGCCCGGCAACTCGGCTACTGGAAGCAGGAGTTGGCGGGCCTGCCGGACCAAGTGCGACTGCCCGCGGACCGGCCCCGGCCGGCTGAGGCCTCCCAGCGCGGCGGCCGGATCGAGGTCCGGTTCGACGCGGACCTGCACCAGGACCTGCGGGATCTGGCCACCGCGCACGGCGCCAGCATGTTCATGGTGCTCCAGGCCGGCCTCGCCGCCCTGCTCACCCGGCTCGGAGCCGGCACCGACATCCCGATCGGCAGCCCCATCGCCGGGCGCACCGACCAGGCGCTGGACGACCTCGTCGGGTTCTTCGTCAACACGCTGGTGCTGCGCACCGACACCGGCGGCGACCCGGGCTTCGCCGAACTCGTCGGCCGGGTGCGGCAGAAGGCGCTGGCCGCCTACGCCCACCAGGACGTGCCGTTCGAGTACCTGGTCGAGGCCGTCAACCCCACCCGGTCGCTGGCCCACCACCCGCTGTTCCAGGTCATGCTCGGCCTGCAGAACGCACCGGCGGGGGAGTTCACCCTGCCGGGCCTGGAGACCGCCCACCTGGAGGCCCCCACCGGCACCGCCCGCGTCGACCTGACCGTCAGCCTGGCCGAGCAGTACGGTCCGGACGGCAGCCCGGCCGGCGTGCTCGGCGCGGTCGAGTACGCCACCGACCTGTTCGACCCGGCCACCGTGGAGCTGCTGTTCGCCCGCTGGGTGCGGCTGCTGCGCGCGGCCGCCGCCGAGCCGGACCAGCCGATCGGCCGGCTCGACCTGCTGTCCGGCGAGGAACGCCGCGAACTGCTGGTCGAGTTCAACCGGACCGACGCCGAACTGCCCGAGGCCGCCCTGCCGGAGCTGTTCGCCCGCCGGGTGCGGGCCACGCCGGACGCGGTCGCGGTCGTCGCGGACGACGCCGAACTGACCTACCGCGAGCTCGACAGGCGGGCCAACCGCCTGGCCCGGGCCCTGATCGGCCAGGGCGTGCGGTCGGAGACCCCGGTCGCGGTGCTGCTGGAGCGCTCGGCGGACGTCGTCGTCGCGGTCCTGGCGATCGTCAAGGCCGGCGGCGCGTACGTCCCGCTCGATCCGCGGTTCCCGTCCTCCCGGATCGACCTGATCCTCCGGGAGACCGGCGCGGCCCTGGTGCTCACCGAGGACGTGCTGACCGCGCTGAGCCAGGCCGAGCCCGATGACTCCGATCCGCAGATCCCGTGTGATCCCCGGCAGTTGGCGTACGTGATGTACACCTCCGGTTCGACGGGACGGCCGAAGGGCATCGGGGTGACCCACCGGGACGTCGCGAGCCTGGCGTTGGACCCCTGCTGGGCGAACGGCAGTCACCGGCGCGTCCTGATGCACTCCCCGACCGCCTTCGACGCCTCGACCTACGAGATGTGGACGCCGCTGCTCGGTGGCGGTCGGGTCGTCGTCGCGCCGGCCGGCCAGCTGGAGGTCGGCACGCTGGCGCGGACCATCAGCCGGCACGACGTCACGGGGCTGTTCCTGACGGTCGGGCTGTTCCACCTGGTGGCCGAGCAGCAGCCGGACTGCTTCACGGGGGTGCGCGAGGTGTGGACGGGCGGCGACGTGGTGTCGCCGGCTGCGGTCGCCAGGGTGATGGGGGCGTGCCCGGGGACCGCGGTGGTCCACGTCTACGGGCCGACCGAGACCACCACCTTCGCGATGTCCCAAGCCCTGGGCACACCGCCCGACCTCGCCCGCGCCCTTCCGCTCGGCCGGCCGATGGCGAACATGCGGGTCTACGTGCTCGACGCGGGGCTGCGACCGGTGCCGCCGGGCGTGGCCGGCGAGCTGTACCTCGCCGGGGCGGGCGTGGCCCGGGGCTACCCGGCCCGGCCCGGCCTGACCGCGGAGCGGTTCGTCGCGAACCCGTACGGGCCCGAAGGGCAGCGGATGTACCGTACGGGTGACCTGGTCAGGTGGCAGGCCGACGGCACCTTGGAGTTCGTCGGCCGCGCCGACGAGCAGGTCAAGCTGCGCGGGTTCCGGATCGAGCCCGGCGAGGTCGAGGCACTCCTCGCCGCCTGCCCGGGCGTGGCCCAGGCGGCCGTCGTCGCCCGCGAGGACCGGCCGGGCGACAAGCGCCTGGTCGCCTACCTGGTGCCCGCCGCCGAGGGCGCGCCCGCGCCGGACGGCCTCGCCCGCCGGCTCGGCCGCGAACTGCCCGAGTACATGGTGCCGTCGGCCTTCGTCACCCTCGACGCGCTGCCGCTGACCGCCAACGGCAAGCTGGACCGGGCCGCGCTGCCCGCACCCGAGTCCGGGGCGACGGGCGCCGGCCGCGGCCCGCGCACCCCGCAGGAGCAGCTGCTGTGCTCCCTGTTCGCCGAGATCCTCGGCCGGGAGCAGGTCCACCTCGACGACAGCTTCTTCGACCTCGGGGGGCACTCGCTGCTGGCCGCCCGCCTGGTCTCGCGCATCCGCGAGACGCTGGGCGTCCCGGTGGGCCTGCGCACCCTGTTCGAGGCCCCCACCGTGGCCGGTCTGACCAGCCGGCTGGCCATGGACGACGCCGAGGACGCCTTCGACGTGGTGCTGCCCCTGCGGTCCACCGGCACCCGCCCGCCGCTGTTCTGCATCCACCCCGGCGGCGGCATCAGCTGGTCCTACTCCGGTCTGCTGAACCACATCGGCCCGGAGTACCCGGTGTACGCGATCCAGGCACGCGGCCTCGCGCACGCCGAGACCCTGCCGACGTCGTACGAGGAGATGGCGGCCGACTACGCCGACCAGATCCGCAAGGTCCAGGCCGACGGCCCCTACCGGCTGCTCGGCTGGTCCGCCGGCGGGCTGATCGCCCACGCGATCGCCTGCGAGCTCCAGGCCCGCGGCGAGCGCACCGAACTGCTGGCGACCCTCGACGCCTACCCGGTCAAGGACGTGGTGCTCGACGACTCCGCCGTGCCCACCGAGCGGGACGTGCTCGTCGGCATCCTCGACTGCGACCCCGCCGAACTGGGCGAGGGGCCGCTGTCCTACGCCGAGGTCGCCGAAATCCTCCGCCGCCGGGGCAGCGCCCTGGCGCACCTGGACGAACGGCGCATCGAGGCCGTCGTCCGGATCATGATCAACAACGCCGAGCTGGCGGTCGCCCATGCCCCTGGCCGGTTCGAGGGGGACCTGCTGCTGTTCAACTCCACGATCGACCGCACCGAGGACTCGGCCGGCGCCGGCACCTGGCGCCCGTACGTCACCGGTCGGATCGACTCGCACGACATCACCACCCGCCACGACCGGATGACCCAGCCGGGCTCGCTGGCCCAGATCGGACCGATCGTGGCCGCCCGCCTCGCCGAGGTCACCGGCGACACCGCCCGTTCCCACCAGGAGGACTGACCCATGACCAACCCGTTCGACGACCAGGACGCCACCTTCCTCGTGCTCGTCAACCAGGAGAACCAGCACTCGCTGTGGCCGCAGTTCGCCGACGTCCCCGAGGGCTGGACCGTCGCCCACGGCCCCGACAGCCACACCGCCTGCCTGGAGTACGTCGAGCAGTCCTGGACCGACATGCGGCCCAGGAGCCTCGCCGTCGCCATGGACGCCCGGCAGTAGCGCGGCCGACGTGACCTCCACCGACACCCTCGGCACCGACGCCCCGGCCGAGGCCCGTGCCACCGCGGGCCCGGCCGGGCCCGGCGACCTCGCCGCGGCCCTGTACACGCCCGAGGCCCGCCGCGACCCGTACCCGTTCTACGCCCGCATGCGGCGCGAGAGCCCGGTCCACCGCAGCGACCAGGGCATCTGGTACCTCACCCGGTACGCCGACATCGACGCCGCCCTGAGCGACCTGCGCCTGTCGAACGACCGGGACCGGATGACCCGGGCCCTCAGCGGCCTGGGCGGCAACCTGAAGGCCCTGAGCCGGCTCACCGACCGGCTCGGCCGGGTGATGACCAACACCGACCCGCCGGACCACGCCCGGCTGCGCAAGCTCGTCAACCGGGCGTTCACCGCCCGGCGGGTCGAGGCCCTGCGGGACGGCATCCAGACGGTCGTCGACGACCTGATCGACCGAGCCGTGGCCCAGGGGCCCGCCATGGACTTCATCGAGGCGGTCGCCTCCCCGCTGCCCCTGGCCGTCGCCTGCGAGCTGTTCGGCATCCCGCCCGAGGACCGCCCCGAAGTCAAGACCTGGTTCCGCCGGATCGGCAACCTGACCGCCGACATCGAGCAGGCCGAGGCCGCCGTCGACCAGTACGAGGAGTACCTGTCCCGGCTCATCCGGCAGCGCCGCGAGGATCCGGGCGACGACCTGATCAGCGCCCTGGTCACCACCCAGGCCACGGACGACCGGCTCACCGACTCCGAACTGCTGTCCACCTGCTTCGTCCTCATCACCGCCGGGGACGAGACCACCGCCAACCTGATCGGCAACGGCGCCCTCGCCCTGCTGCGCCACCCCGACCAGCTGGCCCTGCTGCGCGAGGACCCGGCGCTGATCCGCACCGCCGTCGAGGAGCTGGCCCGCTACGACACGCCGACCCAGGCGATCGTCCGGGTCGTCGCGCAGGACGTCGAGATCGGCGGGCGGACGCTGCGCGAGGGCGAGCTGGTGTACCTGTTCCTCAGCGCGGCCAACCGCGACGAGGACCGCTTCGAGGACCCCGACCGACTCGACCTGGCGCGCACCCGCAACCGGCACCTGACCTTCGGCACGGGCCCGCACTTCTGCCTCGGCGGACCGCTCGCCAAGCTCCAGACCGAACTGGCGGTCGGCACCCTGGTCCGCAGGCTCCCCCGCCTCGGGCTCGCCGACGGGACGGTCCTCGACTGGCGGCCCAACCCGCTGCAACGGCACCTGTGCGCACTGCCGCTCACCTACTGAACGACAACCTCGTCGGACGACAAGCCCGTCGAACGACAACCCCGTCGAACGACAAGACCACCGAACGACAAGACCATCGACTGCGAAGGAGAACCGACCATGGCCCGAGAGTTCCAGGTGCGCCGGGAACAGGACCTGCCCGCCGCACCGGACCAGGTCTGGCAGGCGATCGCCACCGGCGCCGGCAACCTCAGCTGGCTGTACCCCATGGAGGTCGAGCCGCACGTCGGCGGGACGGTCTCCCGCGGCGGCGGCACCGTCGTGGCCTGGGAACCGCCGCACCACTTCGCCGTCCGGGCGACCAGGGACGGCGGCTTCTCGAACACCCTCAGCTACCACATCGAGGCGGCCGACGGCACGTCGAGCCACCTGCGGATGGGGATCCACTGGGTGCACGAGGGCGTCGTCGACGACGGCTGGGACACCAGGGCGGACGCGGCCGAGAAGCACGTCGACCTCTACCAGCACAGCCTCGCCCAGTACCTGACGCACTTCGCCGACCGCACCGCCGTCTACGTCAAGGCCGCCCGGCCCGGACCGACCGCCGACCCCGCCGACTTCGCCACGCTGCGCCGGCGCCTCGGCCTCGCCGACGACACGGCCGTCGGCGCCCGGCTGTCACTCGACCTCCCGGGTGCGGACGGCGGCCCGGAAGAGGTGGTCGTGGACTACCTGAGCCCCGACTTCATCGGTCTGCGCGGCCCGGACGCGCTGTACCGGTTCTACAACGGCAGCTCCTGGAACTGGCCGATCTGGCTGGGCCACCACCTGTTCGCCGCGGGAGCGGACGAGGAGCAGGCGACCAAGGCGTGGAACGCCTGGCTCAACGGCTCCTGACCCGCCGTACGACAGACAACCGGAGGGACCCCTGGTGGAAGAAACACTGCTCTACGCCGCCGAACTCGTCGAGGAGGGCGGCACCTACAAGCTCGTCGTGCAGGACGTGGTCCGGGACACCGTCCAGGTCACCCCCGTCCCCAAGACCGCGGTGGACAGGCTCCCGACCTTCCTGTCGGTGCTCAGCGCCAAGCTCAACCCCGCACCGGCCCGCGGCCGTCGGTAGAACACCCCACACCCGAAGAGGCCGGCGCCGCGCCCCGGCGCCGGCCTCTTCGCCGTTCAGCCGCTGATGCTCGGGTGGCCGTTCTCGACGTGGCCCATGAGGCGGCGGCGGAAGGACGTGTCCTCGGCGATCGCGAGGTCCAGGTCGTACCAGCCGTCGGCGTCCTCGGTGTCCCAGGCGAGGACGAGGGGTTTGCCCGTGACGACGGTCCCGGTCAGTGCCTTCGCGGTGCTGTAGTGCCGGGGTGCCAGGGTGACGGCCTGCGGCGTGGCGCTCGGCGACGTGATCGTCAGGGTGAGGGTGCGCTTCGCGGCGGCGGCGATGGCGGTGGCCACGGAGGTTTCGGCTGCGGCCCCGGCGGCCGTCCCCGCGAACTCGCGGCGGAACCCGTTGGGGCCGGTGAGGTAGAAGTCGTAACCCCCTTCGTGCACCGGCACGTTGGTGGCGGGCGTGGTGGTGCCGAGCACGTCGAAGTGCCGAGGCGCGTCGTAGCTGCCGGACGTGCCGACGTTGTCGTACAGGGTCAGGTGCACGGAGGCGGCGCCGGTGTTGGTCGGCTGGAGGACGAACACGTCCTGTTTCCGGTCCAGGGTGCCGTGGGCGTCCGGCTGGTACGGCAGCGGGCGGGCCAGACGCCGGGTGGGGTCGGTGGGTTGCGACGGCGGGTCGCCGGTGCGGTCGAAGTCGAAGACCGAGGTGAGGTTGCCGGCCACGGTGCGCCGCCAGCGGCTGATGGCGGGCTGCCGTACGCCCAACCACTCCTCCAGGAAGCGGACTTGTGAGGTGTGGTCGAAGACCTGGGAGTTGACGTAGCCGCCCACGGTCCACGGCGAGACCACGATCATCGGTACGCGCATGCCCAGGCCGATGGGCTCCTTGTCGACGTACTCGTCGTCGACGCCCTGCGGGGGCACCGGCGGCGGCACGTGGTCGAAGAAGCCGTCGTTCTCGTCGTAGCTGATGAACAGCACGGTGGAGTCCCACATGTCCTCGTCGGAGGCGATGACGTCCAGGACCTGGGCGACGACCTCCTCGCCGGTCATGGGGGCCGAACCGTCTTTGCCCGGGTGCTCCGAGTCCGCGTCCGAGGGCACCAGGTACGAGACCCGGGGGACCCTCTTGGCTGCCACGTCCTGGGCGAACGCGTAGACGAAGTCGCGGTAGTTCTTCGGGTTCTGCTTCGAGTCCGGCGGGGGCGGGCAGCGGAAGAGCCCGCGGTCGTAGAGGCTCCGGTCGGCCGGCGGCAGGGCGGCGACCGCCTTGGCGAGTGCCTCCACGTCCGTCTGCTGAACTTGACCCGGATGCTTGTAGAAGTCGTACAGGCTCAGGTGCTTGAGCTTGGCGCTCTTCAGCACGGTCTGGAAGATCCGCTTGAACTCGGCGTGGAAGTCCAGGTTGTTGTCGTAGTAGTTGTCCCAGCCCTGGTAGACGCGCCAGCTGATCCCGTCGGCGCCGAAGGGGTCGTTGTTGACCTCCAGGATCTCGGGGTAGCTGGACCAGTTGTAACCCAGCTTCCGTAGGTCCTCGTCCAAGCTCTTCCCGGGGTCCTCGCGGTCGTGCGCGGTCGACCCGGTGACCCGCGACCCGTCGGGCTCCCAGCCGCCGAATCCGCTGAAGAGGTAGTTGCGGTTCGAGGTGGTCTCGCTCATCACCGAGCAGTGGTAGGCGTCGCACACGGTGAACAGGTCGGCCAGTTCCCGGTAGGTGCCGACGACCTCCGGCTGGTCGAAGTAGTCCATCGCGACGGCATTCTTGGCCGCGATCCACTGGTCGTAGCGGCCGTTGTTCCACGCCTGGTGGCCGGTGGGCCAGTCGTGGGCCTTCGGCTCGGCCGTACCCTGGTCCAGGCCGAGTTGGCGGGGCCGGCGGGGCTTGGACGGGTGGTCCGGGTCGGGCTGGTCGAGGACGGTCTGGCCGCCGGTCCCGGGGAACGTGACGAGGTTGCGGTCCTCGTACCCGCGCACTCCTCGGAAGTTGCTGCCGAAGTAGTGGTCGAAGGAACGGTTCTCCTGCATCAGGAAGACCACGTGTCGGACAGCCTTCAGACCGCCGGGGCGGGGTTTGCGCTTGAGGGCCTTCAGTAGCGAGTCCGGCAGCGACGGAGCGCTCTGCGGGGAGTGGGGAGTGTTCACGCGTGCTCCTGGTCCGGTGTGGCGGGCGAACCGGAGGGTGCGTTCTCGGTGGCCCGGAGGTAGTCGAGGTAGATGAAGTCGCCCTTGGCGCCCTCGTTGAGATCCGTGTCGACGCGGGTGTAGCCCGTCTTGGGAGGGACCACCTTCGACCCGTCCTTCCAGTGCGTGACGGTGAGGTCGACGATGGGCCGGCCTGCTCCTTCCTGGCGGGTGGCGGCCAGGAACAGGGCCTTGTCGTGCACGGGGGTTCCCCTGTTGAGGTCGACCGGCAGTTTCTGGTAGCCGGCGGGCGGCTTCTCGTCGTCCTGGAGGACGCGGATGCCGGTGACGGGCCGGCCCTCGGTGGACCGTTCGAAGACGACGTACAGGTAGGCGCCGTGTGCGCCCTTGTTCAGATCGACGTCGATCCACTCCCACCCGGTGGGCGTGTGGAACGGCGGATGTAGAACCGGGTCGTCGTAGGCGACCAGGACGTTGACGTCTGTGACGAACTGACCCATGGGCAGGTCTCCGATCGGAGCAGGTGTGCATGAGCGGGGAGATGGGGCCGACGAAGGGGTCGACGGCTCGGGGCACGTACGGGTACGTGAGACGCCCGGCCGGGGTCGGCCCGGCCGGGCGTCCAGTGCTGGGTGCGGCGGGCCAGGTGCGGTCCGGGCACCCGAGGCGGCCGTCAGCCCTTGGTGAGGCCTTCCCACTCGCTCAGCGGCGCCGGACCGTAGGTCTTCGTGTCCTTGTGCGGCTCCCCGTTGGCGACGTTGATCCGCACGAACCGGTCGCCGGAGAAGACCCAGTACTCGTTGCTGCCGTCCGGGACCTTCATGACGGCGTCGATCTTCGCGAAGTCCGACAGGCTGGGCCAGTCCTCGCGGATGGTGCCCTTGCTGACGAGCTTGTCCGGGTACGGGTGGCTGCTCGTCACGGTGATTTCGACGCGCCGGTAGTCGGTGTTGGAGAACACCCAGAACTGGTTCGGCTTGTCGGGAACGGCCATCACCGCGTCGACATGGTTGAAGCCCATGGTTGAGCCTTTCTGAATTCATCTGTTCGTGTGCCGCCGAAGCTGTGCTCGGGCGGATCTGCGGCTCAGTCCCATGGCTCGCGTGCGGCGAGGAACGTCGGGGAGGAGCGCCGCGAACCACGCTAGGTCGGCCGGTCCGGGGGCGCGATGCGAAAAGGCCCGGTGACCTGCATTCCAGTGACAGGTAATTTTGCTACGAACCTTTGACGCGAGAAGTCGGCCCGGCGCTCGGGGAGCCTTGACGGCCTGCTCCGCGGCTGTCCGGGACCGAGGACGAGCCGCCTCCCGGCCGACGGCTTCCGCAAGGCTCGACGACGGCGTTCGTTCGAGTGGACCGGTGACTGGTGACCGGTCGTGGCTGGGGGAGGGTGCCTGCCACCCCACCCGGCCGGCTGCGGCGCCCCACCCGGCCGTCAACCCGGCCGTCGAGGCGTGGGGGCGTGGGGCGGGTCATGGGGCGGGAATGGCTTGAGTCGACCGTGATTCATATGATGGAAAGCCAGTAGTTGTTTTGCCGGTGTCATGATCCTCGGAGGGCGCCCCGGACCAAGGTGCGCCCATGGAACCGGGCCGGTCTCCGGATTCGCTCCGGTCCTCGGGCTTGATTCAGGGAGTATCATGCGCGGCACCGTGCTCGCCGACCGCTACCGGCTGGTAGACCTGCTGGGCGGCGGGTCGATGGGCGACGTGTGGCTCGCCGAGGACGAGGTCCTGGGCCGCCGGGTCGCGGTCAAGGTGGTGAAGCCGGCCCTGCTGGACGAATCCGGCTTCGCCGAACGCTTCCACGCCGAGGCCCGCGTCATGGCGCAGCTGCGCCACCCGGGCATCGTCGGCGTGTACGACTACGGGCACAGCGCCGTGGACGGGCGGCCCTCGGTCGGCTACCTGGTCATGGAGCTGATCGACGGGGAACCGCTGAGCGCCGAGCTGGAACGCCGCGGCGCGCTGCCGGTGGAGGAGACCCTCCGGATGGCGCTCCAGGTGCTGGAGGGGCTGGAGGCCGCGCACGAGTCCGGGGTGGTCCACCGGGACATCAAACCGGCCAACCTGATGGTCCGCGGCGACCGGACGGTGATCGCGGACTTCGGCATCGCCCGGCCCGGCTGCGACGCCCGGCTGACCGTACCGGGCATGGTGCTCGGCACCGCCGCCTACCAGGCGCCGGAACAGGCCTCCACCGGGACGGTCACCGCCTCGGCGGACCTCTACGCACTCGGCGTCGTCCTCTACGAATGCCTCGCCGGCAAGCTCCCCTTCGACGGGGAGACCGCCCTCGAACTGATCCTCAAGCACCTGACGGAGCCCGTGCCGCCGCTTCCCGAGGACGTGCCCGCGCCGGTGTGGGCGCTGGTCGAGCGGGCGATGGCCAAGGAGCCCGGCGAGCGCTGGCCCGACGCGGCGACGATGGCCGCGGCGGTACGGGACGCCCTCGCACCGGCCGAGGAGACGGCGCCGGCGTTGGTCCCGGTCGGGTCCCGGCCGGTCGCCGGACGCGCACGGTGGGCCAGGTTCCGCCTGCGCGGGCTGATCGGGGTGACGGCGCTGTCGCTGCTCTGCGTGGTCGGGGCCTCCGGAGCGACGGTGATCCGGTCCGACGAGGACGACGCTCCGGACGCCGCCGCCGTCGCGGGCCCGGTGGCCGGCCTCGTCGCGGGCCCGGCCGTTCCCGCGGCGGTGGCAGCCGACCGCCAACCCGCCGGACAACAGCCCGCCGAGCCGACGACCCCGGTGCCGTCGACCGGACCGGAAGCGGGCGGGAGTCCCACGCCCGGCGCCGGACCCGCGCCGGTCGCCGGCCAGGACCTCGCTGTGCCCGTTCGGCCCGGTACGCCCACCCGGGGCTCCGCCGCGTCCCCTCCCGCCTCCGCCACGGCCACCGGCGGCCAGGGCGCCACCGCGCCCGTCCGGCCCGGTACGCCGAACCCGGCCCCCGCCGCGTCCCCTTCGGCCTCCGCCGCGCCCACCGCCAGCCAGAACCCCGCCTCGCCCGCGCCGACCTCCGCCGTCCCGTCCCCGCCCGCCTCCCACGAACCGCCCACGCCCACGCCGTCCGCGACGTCGACGCAGCCCACGCCGCCCACACCGGAGCCGAAGCCGCAGCTGCCCTCCCAGGCACAGATCACCGGCGTCAACGGCGCGCTGGACAACTCCTACTCCGCGGACGAGAACGGCAACCGGGTCGGCACCTTCGCCGTCAACGGCACGCCGGCCCAGGTGTGGCGGCTGGAAAAGCTGTCCGAGGGGAAGTACTTCCTGCGCAACGCCTCCAGCAACTACACCAAGGTGCTGGACCTGGACACGGGTGACGGGCGCGTGCAGATCTGGACGAGCCCGCCGTACAACGACAACCAGCTCTGGTCCTTCGTGCCGGTCCGGGGCGGCTACCAGATCGTCAACGGCACCACCAAGGGCTGCCTGACGTCCGACGGAGTCGCCAACTACGTCAGGGTGGCGGCCTGCTCCAACGCGGAGAGCCAGGTGTGGGCGCTGTCCTGAGCCGTCCGGCCGGCAGCCGAACACCCCCGGGGCGAGGGGAGGATCACGCCGGCAGCCAGGACGGCCACTGCCGGCGGGGACGGTCGGCGGTTCCGCCGAGGCCGATCAGGGCGCGCAGCCGGTCGGCTTCGGGGGAGCCGATGGAGGCCAGGATGTCGTAGGCCTCCGACCGGCACGCCCGGGCCGCGTCCTCGGCGGCGCCGCGGTCGGCGAGCGCGTCACCGAGCGCCGCCAGGGCCAGCCCCCGCCCCCGGCGGTCGCCGTCGAGCGTCAGCACCTCGACCGCCCGGCCGGCCGCCTCCACCGCCTCGTCGCCGCGGCCGACGGCTCGCAGCGACTCGGTGAGCCGCAGGAGCGTGCGGCCCGTCCGGCGCCGGTCGTCCGGCCGCAGCAGGGCGAGGGCGCCGCGGTGGTGGCTCAGAGCCTGCTCGAACTCGCCGCGATCGTGGGCGATCGTCCCCAACGAGTCGAGGGCGAGCGCCTGGAGCTCGTGGTCGGCGAGCTGGTGGCAGATCAGCAGTGACTGGTCGACGACGCGGACCGCCGCCTCGGGCCGGCCGAGCTCGGTGAACGCACCGGCCAGGTTGAGCAGTTCGCCCGCCACCGAGCGCCGGTCGCCGAGCCGCTCCCAGACCGCGATCGCCGCCGCGAAGCCGTCGACCGCGTCGCCCGGCCGGCCGACCTGGACGAACAAGGCGGCCAGCGAGGTGTGGGCCAGGGCGAGCAGCGGCCCCGGCAGGTTGTGGGCGATGCACAGGTCGCGGGACCTGAGCAGCTCGCCGAGGGCCGCGGGCTCGGAGCCGACCTCGGTCAGCAGCCGGCCGAGCACC
Source organism: Kitasatospora sp. NPDC059812 (assembly GCF_042732075.1). Taxonomy (NCBI): domain Bacteria; kingdom Bacillati; phylum Actinomycetota; class Actinomycetes; order Kitasatosporales; family Streptomycetaceae; genus Kitasatospora; species Kitasatospora sp. NPDC059812. Next base: position 4,243 of record NZ_JBHWIO010000115.1, on the reverse strand, counting down.
AGCCGGGCCCTGACCTCGGCCGTCCGGTCGCCCTGCCGGACGGCGGCCTGGAGCAGGACCTTGGCCGCGTGCCCCAGCGGCCGGGCGGCCTGGCCGGTCTCGCACAACAGGCTTCCCCCGAGCAGCAGTTCGGCCGCCAGATCGAGCCGGGGCGGCTGGGGGAGCCCGGCGTACTGGCCGACCAGAGCGCCGATGCCGTGGTACTCGCCGCGACCGCGGGCCACCGTGCGGCAGTCGGGGGCGTACGGTGCGCCGGAGCCGGTCAGGGCCGCGCGGGTGGCGGCCGGGCCGAGGGCCGCGACGGTCTCGGCGTGCTGGCGGATCACCAGACGGGTGAGGACGGCGGCCGGGCGGTCCGCCTCCGGAGCCGAGCCCGTGCCGGCAGCCTCGACGTCGGCTGCCGTCTCCGGGACGAGCCGCTGGGCGAAGGCGCGCAGCAGGTCGTGGTACCGGTAGCGGTCCGGTGGCGCGGTCTCCAGCATCGAGCAGTCGACCAGCGACTCGGCCAGTTCCTCGGCCTCGTGCTCGGGCAGGTCGAGCACCGCCGCGACCGCGCCCGGCGACAGGTCGGGCACGTCCGGCACCGCCAACAGACAGAAGGCGCGGGCCTGGTCGGGCGTCAGCTGGTCGTAGCCGAAGCGGAACGCCGACTCGACGGCGAGGTCCTCGGTGCGCAGCACGTCCAGCCGGCGACGATTCTCGGACAGCTTGTCGAGCAGCCGGGCCATGGTCCAGCCCGGCCGGCAGGAGAGGCGGGCGGCGAGGATGCGCACGGCCAACGGGAGGTGGCCGCAGAGCCGCACGAGCTCCCTGGCCGTGTCCGCCTCGGCCCGCAGCCGTTGCCCGCCGACCACCTGGCCGAGCAGGTCGAGGGCCTCCTCCGGGGCGAAGGCCGGCAGCTCGACGACGTGCGCGTTGGGAAGTGAACCGAGCCTGGCCCGGCTGGTGACGAGCACGGCGCAACCGGGCCGGCCGGGCAGCAGCGGCCTGATCTGCTCGGCGTCCCGGGCGTTGTCGAGGACCATCAGCACGCGTCGGCCGGAGAGCAGCGAGCGGAACTGGGCGGAGCGTTCGGCGAGCCCGGCGGGCAGCGCCTCCGCCGGCACGCCGAGGGCGCGGAGGAAGGCGCCCAACACCTCCTCGGGCGGGGTCGGGCGGCCGTCGGCCCCGTGCAGGTCGACGTAGAGCTGGCCGTCGGGGAAGTCGGCGGCCAGCCCGTGCGCGACATGGACGGCCAGGGCCGTCTTTCCCATGCCGCCCAGGCCCGACACGGTCGCCACGGGCACGGTGCGGGGCGCGAGCAGGACGGCCCGCACCGCCTCGGTCTGCGCCTCGCGGCCGGTGAAGTCGGCGAGGTCGGCCGGTACCTGGGTCGGCCGGATCGGCGCGTGGTACGGCGGGCGGGCCGTGGTGTCGGTGTCGGGCCGGGGCGGCGCGGGCGCCACGAGGGCGGTGTCGGCCACCAGGATCCGGCGCTGCAACTCGCGCAGACCGGGCCCGGCGGCGACGCCGAGCTGCGCCCGCAGCCGCCGGTCCGTCTCGCGGTACACGCTCAGGGCCTCGGCCTGCCGCCCGGACCGGTAGAGGGCGAGCATCAGCAGCTCGGAGAACCGTTCCCTGAGCGGGTGTTCGGCCGCGACCGCGGTCAGTTCGGCGACGGCCTCGCCGGACGGTCCGGCCTCGATCTCGGCCTCCAGACACGACTCCAGGACGGTCACCCGGCGTTCGGTCCACTCGCCGCGCTGCCGCTCGGCATAGGGGCCGGAGAGCCCGGACATCGGCTCGCCCTGCCAGAGGGCCAGCGCCAGGCGCAGCGCGGCGGCGGCGCGGGCGTGCTCCCCGGCGCCGCTGAACTCCTTCGCCGTGGCGACGAGCTCCTCGCAGCGGTGGATGTCCAGCTCCCCCGGATCCACGGTGAGCAGGTAGCCCCCGCTGAGCGAGGTCAGCGGGGCGGGCCCGAGGACGCGGCGCAGCCGGTGGACGTACGTCCGGATCACGGCCATGGGTTTGGCGGGCGGCTCCTCGCCCCACAGGTCGTCGACGAGCTGACCGGTCGACACGGGGTGGTTGGCCCTCAGCAGCAGCGAGAGCAGCAGGTTCCGCTGCTGCGGCGACCCGAGTGCGAGCTCGCCGCCGTCCCGCCACCCCCGTATCGGTCCCAGCACCGTGAACCGCAACCCACCCACCGACCGTTCCCCTCTGCCTGCAAATGAACCCCCGGGCGCATGATACCGACCGCATCACCCCTGGCCGGGGCCGTTCGGGGGCCGTTCACGGGCCGTCCAGGGGCCGCCACGGGGAGACGCGGGTGTCCGTGGAGGGCAGTCGACGCGGCACCGGTGAAAAAAGACCGGTGAAAAAAAGAAGGTGCCTCGCCCGCGCGACATGCTGACGCCTTACGTAGTCATGAGGGGTATGCACGGGGATCACAGGACAAGGGAACAGGCGGGAACCGAGTGAAGTCAGCACAGGAGGATGAGTACCTGGAGTTCGCGGCCGCGAGGGCGAAGGCGCTGTACCGCTCGGCGTACGTCCTCGCCGCAGGCGACACGTATCTGGCGGAGGACCTGGTCCAGGAAGCCCTCAGCCGGGTGTACGTGCACTGGAAGCGGGTGGCCAAGGCGGACAACCCGGCCGCCTACGCCCAGACGGTCCTGGTCCGCACCTTCCTCAGCCTGCGGCGTCGGCGGAGCAGCGGCGAGCGCCCCATCGGGACCATGCCCGACAGCGCGGCGGCGGGCCCGGACACCGCACTGCGGCTCACCCTGCTGGACGCGCTCGGCCAACTGCCGCCCCGCGACCGGGCGGTGCTGCTGCTGCGCTACTGGGAGGACTGCAGCATCGAGGAGACCGCCCGGATGCTCAAGCTGAGCAGCAGTGCGGTCCGCTCCCAGGGCACCCGGGCACTCGGCAAGCTGCGTGCGTTGCTCGGCGACAGCCTGTCCGACCTGGTCGCGCACTGAGCACCGGTGCGCGACCAGGTCCACCGCCGCAAAGCCCCCATCAGCATCAGCGACAGAAAAGGTGACGCCAGCATGCCGTTCGAAGCAGACCTCGCACACGCCCTGGACCGCACGACCGACTCCCTCGAACCCGATCTCACCGCGCTCCTGAGCGGAACCGTCGAGCGCGGGCGGAGCCGCCGGCGTCGGCGTACGGCGGGTGTCATCGCCGGGGTCGGCGCCTGCGCCGTGATCGCGGCAGCCGGTGTGGTGATCCCCGACGTGCTCACCGGGATGCACTCCGAAGGATCCGACATCGGGATCGTGGCGATGGCGATGCCGCGTTCCGCGATCACCGACACCCAGATGATCCAGGCCCTGGAGGCGACGTTCCCCGGGGGCCGGTTCAGCGCGGAGAGCGGGCAGAGCAACAACCCCTCGGACCCGTCCAACGGGCGCGTCGCCAACGGCGGACTGGTCCTCGACGACGGGCACGGCGCCGCCTTCGTCGGCGTCTCGGCCGTGCGGCTCCCACTGCCGCTCAAGGACGGCGACGGGCTGAGCTGCGAGTGGCAGCCCAAGAAGGACGGTGACACCTGCAAGATGAGCGAGCTGCCGAGCAGCGCCGAGATTCCCGGCGGGGCCCTGGTGATGTTCCAGCAGAACGCGGCCGCGCACCCGGTCCGTCCCGACACCGCCCGCCGCTGGACGGTGACGGTGACCCTGAAGTCGACCGGCGCGCAGCTTCAGATGGTGCAGTGGAACAGCACCGGCGGCGGCACCGGCGCCGAGACGCCGAAGCCGACCCGTCCCGCTCCTCCGCTCTCCGAGCCGCAGGCGGTGGCCGCACTCACCGGTGCCGCCTGGGCGCCGATCCTCGGCGCCGTCGGCTGACCCTGCGCGTCGCGTTCGTAGAGGTTGCGTCCGCCGAGGTCGAGCACGTCTGCTCCGTTGTTCCGTGCGAGACCTCGACGGGCGCGCCTCGGGCCGGGCATTTGTTTCGGGCGCCGAGGAGGGGTACTGTCAGCCAGTCGCTCGGCAGGGAGCACCGGACACGCATCGGCGCGGACGGTCCCGGGGCGGCCAATCCTTTCGAAACACCACGTCCCGGTTCGGGCCGGGTCGGCTTGCCATGTGCGGGCGAGACTCGGTGTGTATATCGGTGTGTTCGTTTTATTGGATTGCGGTCGATTCGCTTTTCGGAGTGGGGATCGGCTAGAGTTTGAAACGTCGGACGGGGCGTCAAGCCGCAGAAGACACCAGCGAGTTGGATGAACGAAGCGCCGGAAACGGAGCGGAAA
>NZ_JBHWIO010000114.1:0-25279 GCF_042732075.1 Kitasatospora sp. NPDC059812 | reverse complement strand
CGCCGGCCTGCTGCTCGGCGCGACCGCCGCCCTGGCCGCCATCGCCCTCGGCGCAGCCCTGCTGCTGCACCCGGCCGGCCAGGACGACCAGCATCCGACCCTGTCCGCCGGCGCCCCCGCCTCCGCCTCCCTCGGCACCGGCGCAAGCCCCGGCACAGCGCAGAGCCCCCGCGCCGACCACGCCGCAGGGGCCGGCCCGACCTACCGGGACGACCAGCTCGCCGCCCAGATCCAGCAGCTGCTGGCCCGGTCGGGCACCGCCCCCGGGCTGCGCCCGACCGGGCCCGCCAAGCCCTCCGCCGCGATGCCCGCCGACGGCCGCCAGGAGCTCACCACCCAGGCCTCCCCACCGTCCTCCCCGCTGTCCTGCCAGGCCCTCGCCGAGGGCGTGCCGCTGGCCACCGACCACGGCAGCTACGCGGGCGCCCCGGTCGAGGTCCTGGTCTACCCGGCACCCGGCCGGCCCGGGTTCGCAGACGTCTACCTGCGCTCCCCCGACTGCGGCCCGGTCGTGCTGCAGCGCACCGTGCCCACCCGTTGACGTCCCGGGGCGGGCGCCCAGGGGATCCGGGCTCCGTTCCCATGCGATCGACGAGCAGGGCGCCGCGCCGCTCCCACAGTGCGGTCGCCTGGTACTGATCCGCCTGGGAATGCGAGACACTGGTCAGTCGTTGTCCCGGGCGGCGGAGCAGAACCGCCCTCCCCGCACCTAGCGCGGGTCGCGATGCGAACCAGGAGATGCAGTGAGCGACGTCCGTAACGTGATCATCATCGGTTCCGGCCCGGCCGGCTACACGGCCGCGCTCTACACGGCGCGGGCCTCCCTCAAGCCGCTGGTCTTCGAGGGGGCCGTCACCGCCGGCGGCGCCCTGATGAACACCACCGAGGTCGAGAACTTCCCGGGCTTCCGGGACGGCATCATGGGCCCCGAGCTGATGGACAGCATGCGGGCGCAGGCCGAGCGCTTCGGCGCCGAGCTGATCCCGGACGACATCGTCTCGGTCGACCTCACCGGTGACATCAAGACCGTCACCGACTCCGAGGGCAACGTGCACCGGGCGCGCGCCGTGATCGTCACCACCGGCTCCCAGCACCGCAAGCTGGGCCTGCCGAACGAGGACAAGCTCTCCGGTCGCGGTGTCTCCTGGTGCGCCACCTGTGACGGATTCTTCTTCCGCGACCAGGACATCGCCGTGGTCGGCGGCGGCGACACCGCCCTGGAGGAGGCGACCTTCCTCTCCCGCTTCGCCAAGAGCGTCACGATCATCCACCGCCGGGACAGCCTGCGCGCCTCCAAGGCGATGCAGGAGCGCGCCTTCGCCGACGAGAAGATCCGCTTCGAGTGGGACAGCGCGGTCGAGGCCATCCACGGCGACCCGAAGCTGAGCGGCGTCACCCTGCGCGACACCACCACCGGCGAGACCCGCGAGCTGGCCGTCACCGGCCTGTTCATCGCGATCGGCCACGACCCGCGCACCGACCTGTTCAAGGGCCAGCTGGACCTCGACGCGGAGGGCTACCTCAAGGTCGAGGCGCCCTCGACCCGGACCAACATCCCGGGCGTGTTCGGCGCCGGCGACGTCGTGGACCACACCTACCGCCAGGCCATCACGGCCTCCGGCACCGGCTGCTCCGCCGCGCTGGACGCCGAGCGCTACCTCGCCGCCCTGGACGACCTGGAGGCCAAGGCCACCGCCGCCGTGGCGGTCTGACCCCCTCGCCACCGACCGACCCCCGCGGGGGTGTGACACCCGTTTCACGTGAAACACCCCCGCCCCGGCCAGGGCGAAACAGAACGGGCCCGCCCGTTGTTCACCTGGCAGCAGCCCCCTCCGTCCGAACCCGAGGAGTTCCCGTGGCCGGCGCCACCACCACCGTCACCGACGCGACGTTCAAGGCCGACGTCCTGGACAGCGACAAGCCCGTGCTGGTCGACTTCTGGGCCACCTGGTGCGGCCCGTGCCGCCAGGTCGCCCCGATCCTGGACGAGATCGCTTCCGAGCACAGCGACAAGCTGACCATCGCCAAGCTGGACGTGGACGCCAACCAGGCGACCGCCGCCCAGTACGGCGTCATCTCGATCCCGACCCTGATCCTCTACAAGGGCGGCGAGCCGGTGAAGTCCATCACCGGTGCCCGTCCGAAGGCCGCGCTGCTGCGCGAGCTGGACGGCTTCATCTAGGCCCTGTCCGGTCGACCGGTCGTCGACCGTTACGGCGGCGGGGCTCCCCACACCGGGGAGCCCCGCCGTCGTCGTTTCCAGCCGTCTCCCGCCTCAGAACGGCCGCAGCGCCGGCTCCTTGCGCGCCCCGCCGAGCAGCCGCTCCAGCGCCACCTCCACATCGCCCCGCCAGGACAGCGTGGTGCGCGCCTCCAGCCGCAGCCGCGGGTAGCGATGGTGCGAGCGGACGGTCTTGAAGCCGACCGCGAGCAGGTGGTCGGCCGGCAGCACGCAGCCGACCGGCTCAGGACCGGCCGAGCCGAAGGCCTCGATCGCCCGCACCCCGCGCCCGAGCAGGTCCTTGGCCACGGTCTGCACCAGCACCCGGCCGAGCCCCTGTCGCTGGTAGCCCGGAACCACCCGGCTGACCATCAGCTGGACGGCGTCCGGCGAGACCGGACTGGTCGGGAAGGACTGCGACCGGGGGACGTAGGCGGGCGGCGCGTACAGCACGAAGCCGGCCGGCTGGTCGTCCACGTAGACGATCCGACCGCAGGAACCCCACTCCAGCAGCACCGCGGAGATCCACCCCTCCTTCTCCAGCTCCGGCTTCCCGGACTCCACCGCCGCCTTCCCGCTGACCGGATCCAGCTCCCAGAACACGCAGGAGCGGCAGGTCGTCGGCAGATCGGCGAGGTTGTCCAGGGTCAGCGGAGCGATCCGGCGTCCCATGCCCCGCACCTCCTCCTCCACTTCACGGTCGAGCATGCCCCCACAGACGCCGATGGGTGCATGTTTCACGTGAAACAGTGCTCACGCGGAACATGCACCCATCGGGTATCGTCCCCGGCTCAGCCCTGCGACAGCCGCAGACCGTCCTCGCCCGGGGCCAGGCTGTCCAGGATCCGGTTCAGGTCCTCCACCGAACCGAACTCCAGCACCACCTTGCCCTTGCCCAGCTTGCCGCCGCGCTGCGACACCTCGACCTTGACCCGGGTGTCGAAGCGGTCCGACAGCCGGCTCGCCAGATCGTTGAAGGCCGGGGAGATCAGCTTGCCCGCCTTCGGCGCCTGGCGCTTCGGCTTCCGGTCCTCCTCCTCGCCCATCAGCGCGACGATCTCCTCGGTGGTCCGCACCGAGAGGCCCTCCGCGACGATCCGCTTGGCCAGCAGCTCCCGCCGCTCGGCATCCGGCACCCCGAGCAGCGCCCGGGCGTGGCCGGCGGTCAGCACCCCGGCGGCGACCCGGCTCTGCACGGTGGGCGAGAGCTTCAGCAGCCGCAGGGTGTTGGAGACGTGCGAGCGCGAGCGGCCGATCCGGTCGGCCAGCTCGTCGTGGGTGCAGGAGAAGTCCCGCAGCAGCTGGTCGTAGGCGGCCGCCTCCTCCAGCGGGTTCAGCTCGGCCCGGTGCAGGTTCTCCAGCAGGGCGTCCAGCAGCAGCTTGTCGTCCTCGGTGGCACGGACGATCGCCGGGATCTGCTTCAGCCCGGCCTCCTTGGAGGCGCGCCAGCGGCGCTCGCCCATGATCAGCTCGAAGCGATCGGGCGCGACCTGGCGCACCACGATCGGCTGGAGCAGGCCGACCTCCTTGATCGAGACGACCAGCTCGGCCAGCTTGTCGTCGTCGAAGACCTCACGGGGCTGGCGCGGGTTGGGCTCGATCGCGTCCAGCGGCAGCTCGGCGAAGAAGGCACCGGCCACCGGCGCCGGCTGCGCCTGCTCGGCCTGCTTCTCCGCGGCCGCCCGGGCCGCCACCGTGCCGCGGCCGGTCGGCAGCGTCGGTACCGAGGTCGGCGACGTCGCGCCGATCGCCCCCACCGGGGCCGGTGCGGGCGCCGCCGCCCCGCCGTCCACCGGCACGGCGGGGCGGATCAGCGCCTCCAGCCCTCGTCCCAAACCCCTGCGACCACTCACCGATGACCCTCCGTCGTACCGTGCTGTGCCACCGGGGCTCCGTGCCCCGTACCGCTGCCGTGCCGCTGCTGCCCCAGGAGCGGGCCGCCGCCGACCGCCGCCGCGCGCAGCCCGAGCTCGCGGGCGGCCTCCAGGTAGGAGAGCGCCCCGGTCGAGCCCGGGTCGTAGGTGAGGACCGTCTGACCGTAGCTGGGCGCCTCCGAGATGCGCACCGAGCGCGGGATCGCGGTGCTCAGCACCTCCTGCGGGAAGTGCGTCCGGACCTCCTCGGCGACCTGGGCGGCCAGCCTGGTCCGGGCGTCGTACATGGTGAGCAGGATGGTCGAGACGTGCAGCACGGGGTTGAGGTGCGCGCGCACCAGCTCGACGTTGCGCAGCAGCTGGCCCAGGCCCTCCAGCGCGTAGTACTCGCACTGGATCGGGATCAGCACCTCCCGCCCGGCCACCAGGGCGTTGACCGTCAGCAGGCCCAGCGAGGGCGGACAGTCGATCAGGACGTAGTCCAGCGGCTGCTCGTAGGCGGCGATGGCGCGCTGGAGCCGGCTCTCCCGGGCCACCAGCGACACCAGCTCGATCTCGGCGCCGGCCAGGTCGATGGTCGCGGGGACGCAGAACAGCCCCTCGACGTCCACCACCGGCTGCACCACGTCGGCGAGCGGCTTGCCCTCGACCAGGACGTCGTAGACGGACGGCACCTCGGCGTGGTGGTCGATGCCGAGGGCGGTGGAGGCGTTGCCCTGCGGGTCGAGGTCGACGACCAGGACGCGCAGTCCGTGCATGGCGAGCGAGGCGGCCAGGTTGACGGTGGTGGTGGTCTTGCCGACCCCGCCCTTCTGGTTGGCGACCACGATCACCCGGGTGGCGGCGGGGCGGGGCAGACCCTCACCCGCTCGGCCGATCGCCTGAACCGCAGCCTGGGCAGCCCTCGCGATGGGCGTGTCATCGATCTGGCCGATGGTCTCCGAGTCCTGCATGGGGGTCAGTGTTTCACGTGAAACCGGAGCGGCAACAGTCGCCGCCCGGCTGCGGCCGAGGATTCCCGAGAGCAAGGAGCGACGTTTCACGTGAAACACCATGCCCGCTATGTCGGAAATCTGACGTTGCGACACTCCGGTGTCCTCCCGTCGACCGGCCGTCACCCCGACGGCCACCGGAACGCCGACGGGCGGGTGGCTCCCCCCTCAGGAGGAACCACCCGCCCGTCGTCGAGCGTGCCAGGCGTCACCCGCCTCAGCGGGTGCGGCGCCGCCCGCCCCGACTGCGCTCGCCGGTCCGGACGCCGCCCGCGTTCCGTCCGGCCCGGGCCGCCTTCGCCCGCCGGGTCGCGGCCTTCACCCCGCCGGGGCTCTCCCCCGCCTTGACCTGGACCACCCGGGTCGAGGTCTCCAGGGTGCCCTCGCCGACCGAGATCACGCTCCACTCGACCGCGCCCAGCTTGGTCAGCCCGGCCCGCGAGTCGGCCAGCTCCTGCTCGGCACTGTCGCCCTTGAGCGCCAGCATCTGCCCGTGCGGACGGAGCAGCGGCATCCCCCAGCCGGCCAGCCGGTCCAGCGGCGCCACCGCCCGGGCGGTCACCACGTCCACCGCGAGCTTGCCGACCATCTCCTCGGCGCGGCCGCGCAGCACCGTGACGTTCTCCAGCCCCAGCTCCCGGACGACCTCCTCCAGGAAGGTGGTCCGCCGCAGCAGCGGCTCCAGCAGCGTCACCGAGACGTCCGGACGGACCAGCGCCACCGGGATGCCCGGCAGGCCGGCGCCGGAGCCGACGTCGCACAGGGTGGAGCCGGCCGGCAGCAGCTCGGCGAGCACCGCGCAGTTGAGGACGTGCCGGTCCCAGAGCCGGGGCACCTCGCGCGGCCCGATCAGCCCGCGCCGCACGCCCGCGGTGGCCAGCAGCTCGGTGTAGCGGACCGCGGCGTCGAAACGATCACCGAAGACCTCCCGGGCGACGGCCGGGGCCTCGGGCACCTCGGGCACCTCGGTCGCCTCGACCGCCTCGGCGGCCGGCCCTGCAGCGGCCGGATTCACGTCGTCCGCCCCCGGCCGGCCAGCGGCCGCGTTCTCCGTGTCCATCTCGACCTCTCCGATCCCCGGATCCACCGACCCGCTCTCCGCACAGTTTCACGTGAAACATCTCGCGCCGGGCCCACGCCCCGCGAATGGACGACGACCCCGCCCGCACGAGGCGGACGGGGTCGCGTCCGGTGAAGCCCACCGGCCGCCGAGGCGGCCGGTCGTCGTACCGCCGGCCTCAGACCGGCAGCACGACCACGCACCGCTCGGGCTCCTCGCCCTCCGACTCGCTGCGCAGACCGGCGGCCGCGACCGCGTCGTGGACGACCTTGCGCTCGAAGGGCGTCATCGGCCGCAGCTTGACCTGCTCGCCACTGCTCTTCGCCTGCTCGGCGGCCTCGGCACCGAGCGCGGCCAGCTCGGAGCGCTTGCGGGCCCGGAAGCCGGCAATGTCCAGCATGAGGCGGCTGCGCTCCCCGGTCTCCCGGTGGACAGCCAACCGGGTCAGCTCCTGCAGCGCCTCCAGCACCTCGCCGTCCTGGCCGACCAGGCGCTGCAGCGCGCGGTCGTTGCCCTCACCGACGATGGAGACCAGGGCGCGGTCGCCCTCGACGTCCATGTCGATGTCACCGTCGAGGTCGGCGATGTCGAGCAGACCCTCCAGGTAGTCCGCCGCGATGTCGCCCTCCTGCTCCAGTCGGGCGATGACGTTCTCGTCGGTGCTGGCGGCGGCCTCGGCCTCGACGGCGGAGGTGGTGCCTTCCGTCACTGATGGACTCCTTCGGAGATGGGCCCAGATTGGTGGGCCGGGAACGAAGCTCTGCGCGCTGTCACAACGGATCCAGGGCCGGTCAGGACTTCTTCTTCGGCCGCTGGCCGCCACGCTTGGGCTGCTGCCGACCGGTGCCCGGCTTGGCCGCGCCGGGCTTGGCCGGGCCCTGCTGGGCGGCCGCCGGCTTGGCGCCGGAGTCGGCCGGGACGGTGTCGGCGGGCTCCTCGGCGGGCTCCTCGGCCGGGGCCTCGGTGTCCTTGGTCAGGTCGGCGGTGTGCTGAGCACCGCCCTGCTGGCGCTGCGCCTTGGTCTGCTTGCGGGGCTGCTGGCGGCGTGCCTGCGCCGACTCCTCGACCACGGCAGCCGCCGCCGAGGCGGCGTCGAGGGTCGACTTGGACGGGGGCAGCAGGCCCCAGAGCGCACCCTTGATCTCCGAACCGTCCGGGTTCAGCCGGCCGGCCTTCTTCAGCCGGACCTGCCGCTCGTCCCACGCCTTGCTGCCCGGGGTCGGGTTGTTGTGGATGACGATCAGCTGCTGGCCCATCGACCAGACGTTGGTGGTCAGCCAGTAGACCAGGACACCGACGGGGAAGTTGATGCCCATCACGGCGAACATCACCGGGAAGACGTACATCAGCATCTTCTGCTGCTGCATGAACGGCGTCTTGACCGTGAGGTCGACGTTCTTGGTCATCAGCTGGCGCTGGGTGATGAACTGCGACAGCGACATCATGATGATCATCACCGCGGTGACGATCTTGACGCTGGTCTCGTGGCTGCTGACGAAGGTCGCCGAGAGCGGGGCACCGAAGATGTGCGCCTTGCCGGCGCTCAGCAGCAGGTCGCCGTGGATGACGCCGATCTGCTCGCTCTTGGCGACCTTGGCGAGCACGCCGTAGAGGGCGGTGAAGAACGGCGCCTGCACGATGATGGGAAGGCAGCTGGAGAACGGGTTGGTACCCGCCTCCTTGTACAGCTTCATCATCTCTTCGGACTGGCGCTGCTTGTCGTTCTTGTAGCGCTCCTGGATGGCCTTCATCTTCGGCTGGATCGCCTGCATGGCCCGGGTCGCCTTGATCTGCTTCACGAAGAGCGGGATCAGGCAGATCCGGATGACGACCACCATCGAGGCGATGGCCAGACCCCAGGCCCAGCCACCGTCCGGGTCGAAGATGTTGCTGTACAGCGAGTGGAACTGGACGATGATCCAGGACACCGCTGTGTACAGGGGATTCAGGAAGGAGAAGGTCACCGGTCAGGCTCCTTGGACATGTGGATTGGCCCCTCGGGGCCAATGGTCGCCGGGCCCTCGGGGTCCGGACCGGCGGGGGTCGTGGTCACCGGCTGTCCGGTGGCGGACCGGCTGCTCAGCCAGTCTCGCAGCCGCCGGTGCCACACCGGATGCTTGCGCGGCGGAACGTGATCGACCCCGCCGGGCGTCCACGGATTGCAGCGCAGGATGCGCCACACGGTCAGTCCGCCGCCCTTGACCGCCCCGTGCACCTTCACGGCCTCGTAGCCGTAGTGCGAGCAGGAGGGGTAGTAACGGCAGACCGGACCGAGCAGTGGGCTGATGGTCCACTGGTAGACCCTGATCAAACCCATCAGCAGGAACTTCATCGTCCTGCTCCCGTCGGCGCCGTCGTGGCGGGCTCCACCTTCAGCAACCGTTTCAGCGCCGCGTCCAGGTCACGTTCGAGGTCCTGGTACGAGGCGGTCGCGGCTTGGGGCAGCGCACGCACCACTATCAGGCTACCGGCGGGCAGCCTGGAGAGACGATCACGAACGAGGTGCCGCAACCGGCGCTTGACCAGGTTGCGAACGACCGCCGGGCCGACGGCCTTGCTCACGACGAAACCCGCACGCGCCGAAGGAGTCCCCTCGGCGACGTGCGGGCGGGAGTCGCTGGTCCGGTCGGTCTGCCCCTTGGGGTCGTCTTCTCTGCTGAGATGGACGACCAGAAGGGGCCGGCCGGCCCGGCGACCGCGTTTCACTGCGGTCGCGAAGTCCTGGCGCCGCCGCAGCCGATTCTCGGAGGGCAGCACAACAGACTCTGTCGTGGATCAGGCGGACAGGCTGGTGCGGCCCTTGCCACGGCGGGCAGCCAGGATGGCGCGGCCGGCGCGGGTACGCATACGCAGCCGGAAGCCGTGGGTCTTCGCGCGACGACGGTTGTTCGGCTGGAAGGTGCGCTTGCTCACTCGGGGGCTCCTGAGGTGAATCGTAGGATGACGGGGAATCGCTTGGCCGTCACCGTGCGTCCGCGTGATCTCCCCTGATTCGGAAATCCGACCCATCGCCCCAGTTCGGCTGGGGTTCAAGGCAATCCACGGCGCCCGTGCTGCGCGCCTTATGGAGCGGGTGGACCCGCGGACATGCGGCAGCGGCCATCGACAACTCGACCTGGTTACGGTACGCGGGACGGGGCGCGAGGGTCAAACCGGCTTTTTCGAGCGGCCCCCCGAGGGCGTCCGGAGCCCCCTTTGCCCACAGCCTGTGGACAACGACTTGATCCGGCCCTGTTCGCTGACTACCGTTGCAGGACTTGTCTGGTTTGTTCTTCGTGTTCTTCCTCGTGGGGTCGGTCCGCCGGAGACGGACCCGCCGATCCACAGTCTCCTGATCCACCACCCCCTGCTGGAGCCGCGGGGAACCGAGAAAGCGTGCACCAGTGGCTGATGTCAACAGCGACCTCGTCCCGGTCTGGGCGAGAGTCGTCGAGCGGCTGGTCAGCGACCCGGACGTCGGGGAGATGGACAAGCAGTGGGTGCAGCGCACCCAGCCGATGTGGATGATGCACGACACCGCCCTGCTGGCGACCCCCAACGAGCGGGCCAAGCAGGTGCTGGAGGGCCGGCTGCTGCCGCAGCTCACCGAGGCCCTCAGCCGCGAGCTCAGCCGTCCGGTGCGGATCGCCGTGATGGTCGACGCCAACGCCGTCCCGACCACCCCCGCACCCGCCGCCCAGGCCCCGGCCGAGCCGTACCCCGGCCCGACCGAGGAGGATGCCGGCGGCTACGGCGGTCAGGACTACCAGCAGCCGTACGAGCAGGACTACGACCGGCCCCGCTACGACACCGGCGGCTACGAGCAGCGCCCCGCGCCGTACGGCGGTCCGGCGGCCGGACCGGCCTGGCCGGGCTACCCCGAGCAGGGCGGGTACCCGGAGCAGGGCGGCGGCTACCCCGAGCAGAACGGGTACCAGGAGCAGGGTGGCTACCCGGAACAGGGCGGCTACCCGGAGCGGCCCCCCGGCTACCGCGAGGCCGACGAGCCGTCCCGGCCGGCGCCGCGCCCGATGCCCGGCCCGCCCTCGACCACCCAGGGCGACCTGTTCGGCGGCGCCTACGGCCCCGGCCCGAACGAGCAGCCCCGCGCCGGCGCCGGCCGCCGCGCCCCCGGCTCACGCCCGGCCGGCGGCCGTCCTGCGGACAAGAACGCGCCGGAGCGCGCCACCGAGCGCCCGGCCGTCCCCGGCGTGCCCGCCCCGCCCGGCGCCCCGCCGGCCGGGGGCTCCCGCAAGGACGAGCCGGCCGCCCGGCTGAACCCCAAGTACCTCTTCGACACCTTCGTCATCGGCGCCAGCAACCGCTTCGCGCACGCGGCGGCGGTGGCGGTCGCCGAGGCTCCGGCCAAGGCGTACAACCCGCTCTTCATCTACGGCGAGTCCGGGCTGGGCAAGACCCACCTGCTGCACGCCATCGGGCACTACTCGCGCAGTCTCTTCCCGGGCACCCGGGTGCGCTACGTGTCCTCGGAGGAGTTCACCAACGAGTTCATCAACTCGATCCGGGACGGCAAGGCGGACACCTTCCGCCGGCGCTACCGGGACATGGACATCCTGCTCGTGGACGACATCCAGTTCCTCGCGAGCAAGGAGTCCACGCAGGAGGAGTTCTTCCACACCTTCAACACCCTGCACAACGCGAACAAGCAGATCGTCCTCTCCTCGGACCGGCCGCCCAAGCTGCTGACCACGCTGGAGGACCGGCTGCGCAACCGCTTCGAGTGGGGCCTGATCACCGACGTCACCCCACCGGAGCTGGAGACCCGGATCGCGATCCTTCGCAAGAAGGCGATCCAGGAGCAACTCAACGCCCCGGCCGACGTGTTGGAGTTCATCGCGTCCCGGATCACCCGCAACATCCGGGAGTTGGAAGGCGCCCTGATCCGGGTCACCGCCTTCGCCAACCTCAACCGGGCGCCGGTGGACCTGGAGTTGGCCGGGATCGTCCTCAAGGACCTGATCCCGGGCGGGGACGAGGACGCCGGGCCGGAGATCACCGCGCAGGTCATCATGCAGCAGACCGCCGCGTACTTCGGGCTGAGTGTGGACGACCTCTGCGGATCCTCGCGCAGCCGCGTTTTGGTGACGGCCCGTCAGATCGCCATGTACCTCTGCCGGGAGCTGACCGACCTCTCGCTGCCGAAGATCGGCGCGCAGTTCGGCGGCCGCGACCACACCACGGTGATGCACGCGGACCGCAAGATCCGCTCGCTGATGGCCGAGCGCCGGTCGATCTACAACCAGGTCACCGAGCTGACCAACCGCATCAAGAGCTAGCCGCAGGGCCGGTGGTGGGTCCGGCGCCACCTCGGCACCGAGTCCGGCGCCGAGGTGGCCGGAAAGGGCGTCAGGAGCGATCCTGGCGCCCTTTTCGCACATCCACAGGTGTGCCTCGGGCGCCGGCTGGGCAGAGATGCCGTCGACGGACGTTGCGCCAGTCCACAGCCCGCGCCGAACATTTGACCGGTGATTCGAAAACCGGGGCCGCGCAGGGCAGTTGTCCACAGGCCGGGCGCCTTCCCCGTAGTCCACAGGCCGGGGCGTCCGAAGTTATCCAGAATTCGTCCACAGGCGTGTCGCCGCTACGCTCTTCCGCGCAGGTCAGGTGCCTGTGGACTTGTGCACAACCGTTATCCACAGGCTGTGGACAATTGACGGGCCGCCAATGGGCCATCCGGGTTGTCCACCGGTTGTCCCCAGGGGAGGGGCGGTTATCCCCAGGTTGTCCACAGCATGATCCACAGTTCGACAAGCGTGGGGCGGCGTTCATGCCCTGGTGTGAAAGGCGTCACGTAAAGTTGACCGGCGCCCGTGGATAACCGGGCCGGAATCTGGGGACAGCCCTGGGGATAACCTGTGGATACCCAGCGTGCCCTGTGGGTAACGCTCCGCTGTCCACAGCACGGCGTGTTCGTCCACAGCCGCCATCCACACCCGCTGTGGACAAAAAAGTGGGTCTGACCTGCGGAAACGGGGTTATCCACGGTTTCCACAGGCCCTACTACTACCACTACACATTTAGACCCATCGACTCGCTTGAAAGTGGGTGGGCCCCGAATCTGTGGACAACCGCGCCCCGACATCTGTTCGGCTTGCTTCCGCCCGTCTGCCCCGTCTGTCGGCGGAGTACGTCAGACTGTCCTCGGCGACCGGAAGCGGAGTGGCAGAGCTCGGTGGACAGTCCGACCGACGATCAAGATCAGACGAACCAGAGTGCGAGCGGGAGCGCTCGATCCAGGAGGCGGTTACCGGTGAAGTTCCGGGTGGAGCGTGACGTCCTCGCGGAGGCGGTGGCCTGGGCTGCCCGCAGCCTCCCGGCACGGCCGCCGGTGCCGGTGCTGGCCGGCCTGCTGCTGACGGCACAGGACGGCAGCCTGGCGCTGTCCGGCTTCGACTACGAGGTCTCGGCCCGGGTCGAGCTGGAGGCCGACATCGAGGAGGCCGGCACCGTCCTGGTCTCCGGTCGGCTGCTGAACGACATCTCGCGCAACCTGCCGAACCGGCCGGTGGAGATCTCCACCGACGGCCAGCGGGTCAGCGTGGTCTGCGGCAGTTCCCGCTTCACCCTCCCCACCCTCCCGGTGGACGAGTACCCGGCGCTGCCCCAGATGCCGACCGCCACGGGCACCGTCTCGGGCGACGTGTTCGCCTCCGCGGTCAGCCAGGCCGCGGTGGCCGCCGGCCGTGACGACACCCTCCCGGTGCTCACCGGTGTCCGGGTCGAGATCGAGGGCGACCGGATCACCCTGGCCGCCACCGACCGCTACCGCTTCGCGGTCCGCGACCTGCTGTGGAAGCCGGAGCAGTCGGACATCTCGGCCGTCGCCCTGGTGCCCGCCAAGACGCTGCAGGACATCGCCAAGTCCCTGGGCAGTGGTGACACGGTCTCGATCGCGCTCTCCTCGGGTGGCGCGGGCGAGGGCCTGATCGGCTTCGAGGGCGCCGGCCGCCGGACGACCACGCGGCTGCTGGAGGGCGAGTTCCCCAAGTTCCGCAGCCTGTTCCCGACGGAGTTCAGCGCCGTCGCCGCGATCCAGACCCAGCCCTTCCTGGAGGCGCTCAAGCGCGTCTCCCTGGTCGCCGAGCGCAACACCCCGGTCCGGCTCAGCTTCGAGCAGGGCGTGCTGACCCTGGAGGCGGGCTCGGGCGACGACGCCCAGGCCACCGAGCGGATCGACGCCGACCTGGAGGGCGACGACATCTCGATCGCCTTCAACCCGGGTTACCTGGAGGAGGGCCTCAAGGCCATCGACTCCGCCTACGCCCAGCTGAGCTTCACCACCCCGACCAAGCCCGCGCTGCTCAGCGGCAAGGCCTCGGTGGACGCCGAGGAGGACAAGGCGTACCAGTACCTGATCATGCCGGTCCGCCTCTCCGGCTGACCTCGCGGCCGCTGCCCGCAGGCCGTCACCCACAGGCTGTGCACATCGGCTGTGCACAGCCTGTGGGCGTCCTCCCCCGGTCGGCCCGACCACAGGGAGCCGCCACCGCCGCAGCGCGTAGGCTCGGGGCGTGCGGCAACGGCGCCGCCGGCAGGCACGTCACCACAGGTAAGGACTTGGTCATGGAGCTCGGCCTCATCGGTCTCGGCAAGATGGGCGGCAACATGCGCGAGCGGATCCGCCGCGCCGGCCACACCGTCATCGGCTACGACCGCAACCCGGACATCTCCGACGTCGCGAGCCTCCAGGAGCTCGTCTCCAAGCTGCAGGGCCCGCGGGTGATCTGGGTGATGGTCCCGGCCGGCGCCGCCACCCAGGCGACCGTCGACGAGCTCGCCGAGCTGCTCTCCCCCGGCGACGTGGTGGTCGACGGCGGCAACTCCCGCTGGACCGACGACATCAAGCACGCCGAGGCGCTGGCCGCCAAGGGCATCGGCTTCGTCGACTGCGGCGTCTCCGGCGGCGTCTGGGGCCTGGAGAACGGCTACGCCCTGATGTACGGCGGCGACGCCGAGCACGTGGCCCGCGTCCAGCCGGTGTTCGACTCGCTCAAGCCCGAGGGCGACTTCGGCTCGGTGCACGCGGGCGCCGTGGGCGCCGGCCACTTCGCCAAGATGGTCCACAACGGCATCGAGTACGCGATGATGCAGGCCTTCGCCGAGGGCTGGGAGCTGCTGGAGGCCGCCCCCGAGGTCACCGACGTGCGCGAGGTCTTCCGCAGCTGGCAGGAGGGCACCGTCATCCGCTCCTGGCTGCTGGACCTGGCCGTCCGCGCGCTGGACGACGACGAGCACCTGGCGAAGCTGCGCGGCTGGGCCGCCGACTCCGGTGAGGGCCGCTGGACCGTCGAGGCCGCGATCGACCACGCGGTGCCGCTGCCGGCGATCACCGCCTCGCTGTTCGCCCGCTTCGCCTCCCGCCAGGACGACTCGCCGCAGATGAAGATGATCGCCGCGCTGCGCAACCAGTTCGGCGGCCACGCGGTCGAGTCCAAGTAACCCGCACCTCCCCAGAAGGCGAGCGCAGTCCACAGCCATGCACGTCGCGCATCTGTCGCTCGCCGACTTCCGGTCGTACGCCCGGGTCGAGGTTCCCCTCGACCCGGGCGTGACGGCCTTCGTCGGGCCCAACGGCCAGGGCAAGACCAACCTGGTCGAGGCGATCGGCTACGTCGCCACACTGGGCAGCCACCGGGTCGCCACCGACGCCCCGCTGATCCGGCTGGGCGCCGAGCGGGCGGTGGTCCGTACCTCGGTGGTGGACCGCGGCCGCACCACCCTGGTCGAGCTGGAGCTGACCCCGGGCAAGGCCAACCGGGCCCGGATCAACCGCTCCGACAACGTCCGCCCGCGCGACGTGCTGGGCCTGCTGCGGACCGTCCTGTTCGCCCCCGAGGACCTCAGTCTGGTCAAGGGCGACCCGGGTGAGCGCCGCCGTTTCCTGGACGAGCTGCTGACCGCCCGGGCCCCCCGGCTGGCCGGGGTCCGGCAGGACTACGAGCGGGTCCTCAAGCAGCGCAACGCCCTGCTGAAGACCGCCGCGATGGCCCGCCGGGCCGGTGGCGGCAAGGGCGCCGACCTCTCCACCCTGGAGGTCTGGGACGGCCATCTGGCAAGGGCCGGAGCCGAGTTGACGGCCTTCCGGATCCAGCTGGTGGCTTCCCTCCAGCCGTTGGTGGCGGCCGCGTACGGGCAGCTGGCCCCGGGCGGCGGCGACACCGTCCTGGAGTACCGCAGCTCCTTCGAGGGCGGGCTGCCGACCAGCCGCGAGCAGGCCGAGGAGCAGTTGCTGAACGCGCTGGCGACGGTCCGCAAGCAGGAGGTGGACCGCGGCATCACCCTGGTCGGCCCGCACCGCGACGAGCTGGTCCTCAGCCTCGGCCCGCTGCCCGCCAAGGGCTACGCGAGCCACGGCGAGTCCTGGTCGTTCGCGCTGGCGCTGCGGCTGGCCTCGTACGAGCTGCTGCGCGCCGACGGCGGCGAGCCGGTGCTGATCCTGGACGACGTGTTCGCCGAGCTGGACGCGGCCCGCCGGGACCGGCTGGCCGAACTGGTGGCCGACGGCGAGCAGGTGCTGGTCACCGCGGCGGTCGCCGAGGACGTGCCGAAGGCGCTGGCCGGCGCCCGGTTCGCGGTCGCCGACGGCGCCGTCCGCCGGATCGACGCCTGACTCCCCCCGCACCTTCGCAACCGCCGTCCGGGCACTCCCGTAGGCTGGACGGCTCACCGGCGCGCGTCCGCGACCGTTGTCCACAGGCTGGGGAAAGGAGATCGCCGTGAGCGAGCCGGCGGAGCACTCCCCCCAGCCGGGCGACGCGGCGCCGACCGGCGCCGACCTCGCCCGCTCGGCGCTGCGGGCGGCCCGGGCCCAGGCGCGGCAGCGCGGCGAGCAGGTCCGGGAGAAGCGCGAGGCGAAGCGGCACGGCCTGCGCAGCGGAGCCCGGTCGGACGGCCGCGACCCGGTCCCGCTGGGGGCGGCGCTGAACCGGCTGCTGACCGAACGGGGCTGGGAGTCCTCGGCCGCGGTCGGCGGGGTGATGGGCCGTTGGCCCCAGATCGTCGGCCCGGACATCGCCGCGCACTGCCACCCCTCCTCCTACGACGACGCCGCCGCGGTGCTCACCGTGCAGTGTGACTCCACCGCATGGGCCACCCAACTACGGTGGCTGGCAAGGCAGTTGGTGGCCCGCCTGAACCATGAGCTGGGCCACGGCACGGTCCGCACCATCAAGGTGCTGGGCCCGGCGGCGCCCGCCCGCGGCTACGGCCGGCTGCGCGCTCCGGGAAGCAAGGGGCCGGGCGACACCTGGGGCTGACCGGGTTGCCGGCCCGCCGTCGAGGGCGTGGAGCGGACCACGATCTTCCGGAACCCCTGACAGCCCTTCCAGGCGCTCTGGGCCCCCCGGGCGAGTATCGGGACATGTCCAGAGGGGATTCAGGGCGGCATATCTGCCTTCAAGGGCTGCCAAACGCCCATCTCTGTCAGTCGTACCGGTAGACTGAGAGCCAAACACTGTTGCTAGTGGCAACCGAGTCTAAACGCCGTGGTCGCACGCCCGCCCACACGGGGCGGGAATGCGGCCCGTGCTGTGCCAGAGAGGGCGCTTCGTGGCCGATTCCGGCAACCCCAGCCAGACCCCAGACCAGACCGACCAGGCTTCCTACACCGGTAGCAACATCCAGGTGCTGGAAGGCCTCGACGCCGTCCGCAAGCGCCCCGGCATGTACATCGGCTCCACCGGCGAGCGGGGCCTGCACCACCTGGTGCAGGAAGTGGTGGACAACTCCGTCGACGAGGCGATGGCCGGGTACGCCGACACCATCGACGTCACGCTCCTCGCCGACGGCGGGGTCCGGGTGGTGGACAACGGCCGTGGCATCCCGGTCGACATCGTCCCCGGCCAGGAGAAGCCGGCCGTCGAGGTCGTGCTCACCGTCCTGCACGCCGGCGGCAAGTTCGGCGGCGGCGGCTACGCCGTCTCCGGCGGTCTGCACGGTGTCGGCGTCTCGGTCGTGAACGCGCTGTCCACCCGCCTGGCGGTGGAGATCCACCGCGACGGCTCGCGCTTCACCCAGGAGTACAAGGCCGGTGCGCCGACCGCGCCGCTGGCCACGCACGAGGGCTCCGAGCAGACCGGCACGACCGTCACCTTCTGGGCCGACCCGGAGATCTTCGAGACCACGGTCTACTCCTTCGAGACGCTGTCCCGGCGCTTCCAGGAGATGGCCTTCCTCAACAAGGGCCTCTCCATCTCGCTGACCGACGAGCGCCCCGAGCACGTGGACGAGGAGGGCAAGCCGCTCACCGTCACGTACAAGTACGACGGCGGCATCGCCGACTTCGTCGCCCACCTCAACTCCCGCAAGGGCGAGGTGATCCACCCCTCGGTGATCGACTTCGAGGCGGAGGACAAGGACCGGGCGATCTCGGTGGAGATCGCGATGCAGTGGAACTCCTCCTACACCGAGGGGGTCTACAGCTTCGCCAACACCATCCACACGCACGGCGGCGGTACCCACGAGGAGGGCTTCCGCGCGGCGCTGACCGGTCTGGTCAACCGCTACGCGCGGGACAAGAAGCTGCTCCGGGAGAAGGACGACAACCTCTCCGGCGAGGACATCCGCGAGGGCCTGACCGCGATCATCTCGGTCAAGCTCGGCGAGCCGCAGTTCGAGGGCCAGACCAAGGACAAGCTCGGCAACACCGAGGCGAAGACCTTCGTCCAGAAGGTCGTCCACGAGCACCTCAACGACTGGTTGGACCGCAACCCCAACGAGGCCTCGGACATCATCCGCAAGTCCATCCAGGCCGCCACCGCGCGCGTCGCCGCCCGCAAGGCCCGCGACCTCACCCGCCGCAAGGGCCTGCTGGAGTCCGCCTCGCTGCCGGGCAAGCTCTCCGACTGCCAGTCCAAGGACCCGGCCGAGTGCGAGATCTTCATCGTCGAGGGTGACTCCGCCGGCGGCTCGGCCAAGCAGGGCCGCGACCCGCGCACCCAGGCCATCCTGCCGATCCGCGGCAAGATCCTGAACGTCGAGAAGGCCCGGATCGACAAGGTGCTGCAGAACACCGAGGTCCAGGCGCTGATCTCGGCCTTCGGCTGCGGCATCCAGGAGGACTACGACGACTCCAAGCTCCGCTATCACAAGATCGTCCTGATGGCGGACGCCGACGTCGACGGGCAGCACATCCGCACCCTGCTGCTCACCCTGCTGTTCCGCTTCATGCGGCCGTTGGTCGAGTCCGGGTACGTCTACCTCGCCATGCCGCCGCTGTACAAGATCAAGTGGGGCAAGGACGACTTCGAGTACGCCTACTCGGACCGCGAGCGCGACGCGGTCATCGCGGCCGGGGTCGAGGCCGGGCGCCGGCTGCCCAAGGACGACGCGATCCAGCGCTTCAAGGGCCTCGGCGAGATGAACGCCGAGGAGCTCCGGGTCACCACCATGGACGCCGAGCACCGGCTGCTGCTCCAGGTCACCCTGGAGGACGCCGCTCGCGCCGACGAGCTGTTCTCCGTGCTGATGGGCGAGGACGTCGAGGCACGCCGCTCCTTCATCCAGCGCAACGCCAAGGACGTCCGCTTCCTGGACGTGTGACGCCGCCCGACCGGCAGCGAAACCACGTACCAGTCCGCGTGAAAGGAAACTGACCACCAGTGGTCGACGACAACCGTCCCGAAGGCGAACAGCCCGAGACCCCCACAGCCGCCGAGGCCACCGCCCAGGTGACCATGCGGATCGAGCCGGTCGAGCTCGAGACCGAGATGCAGCGCTCGTACCTCGACTACGCGATGAGCGTGATCGTCAGCCGGGCGCTCCCCGAGGTCCGCGACGGCCTCAAGCCGGTGCACCGGCGCGTGCTCTACGCGATGTACGACGGCGGGTACCGCCCCGAGAAGGGCTACTACAAGTGCGCCCGCGTCGTCGGCGACGTCATGGGCAACTACCACCCGCACGGCGACACCTCCATCTACGACACCGTCGTGCGCCTGGCCCAGCCGTGGTCGCTGCGGATGCCGCTGGTGGACGGCAACGGCAACTTCGGCTCCCCGGGCAACGACCCGGCCGCGGCCATGCGCTACACCGAGTGCAAGATGATGCCGCTCGCCATGGAGATGATGCGCGACATCGACGAGGGCACCGTCGACTTCGCGTCCAACTACGACGGCCGCTCGCAGGAGCCGACCGTCCTGCCCGCGCGCATCCCCAACCTGCTGGTCAACGGTGCCACCGGCATCGCGGTCGGCATGGCCACCAACATCCCGCCGCACAACCTGCGCGAGGTCGCCTCCGGCGCGCTCTGGGCGCTGGAGCACCCGGACGCCTCCAACGAGGAGCTGCTCGAAGCCCTGATCGAGCGGATCAAGGGCCCCGACTTCCCCACCGGCGCGCTGATCGTCGGCCACCGCGGGATCGACGACGCCTACCGCACCGGCCGCGGCTCGATCACCATGCGCGCCGTGGTCGAGGTCGAGGAGATCCAGGGCCGCCAGTGCCTGGTGATCACCGAGCTGCCGTACCAGGTCAACCCGGACAACCTCGCGCTGAAGATCGCCGACCTGGTCAAGGACGGCAGGGTCGCCGGCATCGCCGACGTCCGCGACGAGTCCTCGTCCCGCACCGGCACCCGCCTGGTGGTCGTGCTCAAGCGCGACGCCGTCGCCAAGGTCGTGCTGAACAACCTCTACAAGCACACCGAGCTGCAGACCAACTTCGGCGCCAACATGCTGGCCCTGGTCGACGGCGTGCCGCGCACGCTGTCGCTGGACGCCTTCATCCGGCACTGGGTCAACCACCAGGTCGAGGTCATCGTCCGGCGCACCACCTTCCGGCTGCGCAAGGCCGAGGAGCGCGCCCACATCCTGCGCGCCCTGCTGCGCGCCCTGGACATGATCGACGAGGTCATCGCGCTGATCCGGGCCTCGGCGAGCGCCGACGCGGCCCGCACCGGCCTGATGGGGCTGCTCTCCATCGACGAGCTCCAGGCCAACGCCATCCTGGAGATGCAGCTGCGCCGCCTGGCCGCCCTGGAGCGCCAGCGGATCATGGACGAGCACGACGAGCTGCAGCGCAAGATCGACGAGTACAACGCGATCCTGGCCTCGCCGACCCGCCAGCGGGAGATCATCTCCGAGGAGCTCACCGCGATCGTCGAGAAGTACGGCGACGAGCGGCGCTCCACCCTCATCCCGTCCGACGGCGACCTCTCGATCGAGGACCTCATCGCCGAGGAGGACATCGTCGTCACGATCACCCGTGGCGGCTACGTCAAGCGGACCCGCTCCGACCTCTACCGCTCGCAGAAGCGCGGCGGCAAGGGCGTGCGCGGAGCGCAGCTCAAGCAGGACGACATCGTCGACCACTTCTTCGTGACGACGACCCACAACTGGATCCTGTTCTTCACCAACAAGGGCCGGGTCTACCGCGCCAAGGGCTACGAGCTCCCGGACGCCGGGCGCGACGCCCGCGGCCAGCACGTGGCCAACCTGCTGGCCTTCCAGCCGGATGAGCACATCGCCCAGGTGATGGCCGTGCGCACCTACGAGGACAAGCCCTACCTGGTCCTCGCCACCCGGGCCGGCCTGGTGAAGAAGTCCGCGCTGAAGGACTACGACTCGCCGCGCTCCGGCGGCCTGATCGCGATCAACCTGCGCCAGGACGAGGAGGGCCGGGACGACGAGCTGATCGGCGCCGAGCTGGTCTCCGCCGAGGACGACCTGCTGCTGGTCTCCAAGAAGGCCCAGTCGATCCGCTTCACCGCGACCGACGACGCGCTGCGGCCCACCGGCCGCGCCACCTCCGGCGTCAAGGGCATGGCCTTCCGCGAGGACGACGAAATGCTCTCGATGAACGTCGTCCGCCCGGGAACGTACGTGTTCACCGCGACCGACGGCGGGTACGCCAAGCGCACGGCCGTGGACGAGTACCGTGTCCAGGGGCGTGGCGGCTACGGCACCAAGGCGGCGAAGATCGTCGAGGGCCGGGGCTCCCTGGTCGGCGCGCTCGTGGTCGACGACACCGACGAGATCATGGCGATCACCCTTTCGGGTGGGGTGATCCGCACAAGGGTTTCCGAAGTTCGTGAAACCGGACGTGACACCATGGGCGTCCAACTGATCAACCTCGGTAAGCGCGACGCGGTCGTGGGCATGGCCCGCAACGCGGAAGCCGAGGACGAGGAGACGGTGGAGGACGAGGTCGCGGACACCGCGTCCACCGAAACGGCTGAGGGTGCGGAGACGACGGCCGGCGGCGACGCCGAGGTCTGAACCGAACCACGGGCCGGTGCCGTCGCGTCCTGATAGAGGGCGTGGCGGCACCGGCCGCCCACCAGTTCCGGGCAATCCCGCCGGGCGCTGGATGACGAGTGACGAAGCAGGACGGTGCCGCCGTCCTGGTGGGAAGTGCGGGAGGACCAGGTGAGTGGAGCCACGGGTGCTGCGGGAGGGCCCTCCGGCGGCCGTCCGGGCGCGCAGGGCGGGGGTGGGTACGGCGCGCAGCAGCCGCCGGCCGAGCACTCGGCCGCGTCCACCTCGCTGATGCCACCGGTCGGCGGGGCGGGGCAGGGCGGCGCGACCTACGGCGGGCAGACGCCCCCGCCGCCGGGCGCTCCGGCGCCGGGCGCGAGCGGATTCTCGCAGCCGACCACCTATGCCAAGGGGCAGCCGACCCCGGCCCGGGGCACCCGGACCAGCGGCAACACCCCGCCCGGCGGCACGCCCGTCCCGGGCGCGGCGCGCCGGCCGGCCGCCCCGGCCGCCCCCGCGGCGGCCGCCGGTGTCGGCCTCGGCCGGACCCGCAAGGCCCGGCTGCGGGTGACCAAGGTCGACCCGTGGTCGGTGATGAAGGTCAGCTTCCTGCTGTCGCTGGCGGTCGGGATCATCATCATCGTGGCCGCGGCGGTGCTGTGGATGACGCTGGACTCGCTCGGCGTCTTCGACTCGCTGACCAAGACCCTCAAGGACGTCACCGGCTCGGACAGCGCCGGCGGCCTCAACCTGATGGACTACGTGGGCTTCGGCAAGGTGATGACCTTCACCTCGCTGATCGCCGTGGTCGACGTCGTCCTGCTGACGGCGCTGTCCACGCTCTCGGCGTTCATCTACAACGCGGCGGCCGGCTTCACCGGCGGCGTCGAGCTGACCCTGGCCGAGGAGGACTGACCCCGGTCGGATCCTGACCCCCGGTCAGTTCGCCGTCCACGGACGGAATGGACGGGCCCCGCAGGCTGTTGCAGCCTGCGGGGCCCGTCGGCATTTCGGGTGACAGCCGGCCGCCCGCGGCGTGCCGCCCGGGAGCGGGCCGGCCGCGGTGGGATTAGCTGGGTGGCGCCCGGTCCACGCCTGGGAGTGCCGCAGGCCGCCCCCGGTCCGCCCGGCCGGGTCAGGAGACGTTCCGCAGGACGGCTGGACGGAGGCGCGCGGTGGCGAAGCTCGCAGGTCAACTGGTCGAGGCCCTGGACGGGCTGTTGGGGGTTCCGGTACCGCTGCGGGTCCAGGCCTGGGACGGCAGCGTCGCCGGGCCGCCGGGAGCCCCCACGGTCGTCCTGCGCAACCGCCGGGCGCTGCGCCGCCTGCTCTGGCAGCCGGGCGAGCTGGGCCTGGCCCGGGCGTACGTCGCGGGGGATCTGGAGATCGCCCCCGGCACCGACCTCTACGAGGTGCTCTCGGCCGTCGCCCGGTTCGTGGAGCGGCCGGAGATCCGCCGCCTCGACCTCGGCCCGCGGGACGTGCTCGGCGCCAACGGGCGCCGCGTCCTCGCGGCCGCGCTGCGGGCCGGGGCGCTCGGCCCCGAGCCCACGCCGCCCCCGGAGGAGGTCCGCAAGGCCCGCGGACGGCTGCACAGCCGCAGCCGGGACCGCGCGGCCATCAGCCACCACTACGACGTCGGAAACGACTTCTACGGGCTCGTCCTGGGCTCCTCCATGGTCTACTCGTGCGCCTACTGGACCCCGGAGGCCAAGAGCCTGGAGGCCGCCCAGGAGGCCAAGCTCGACCTGATCTGCCGCAAGCTCGGCCTACGGCCCGGGATGCGCCTGCTGGACGTCGGCTGCGGCTGGGGCTCGCTGCTGCTGCACGCGGCCGAGCGCTACGGCGTCACCGCGGTCGGCGTCTCCATCTCGCGGGAGCAGGTCGCGCTGGCCCGCCGGCGGGTCGAGGAGGCCGGCCTGGCCGGGCGGGTGGAGGTCCGGCTCCAGGACTACCGGGAGATCGTCGACGGCCCGTTCGACGCGATCTCCAGCGTCGGGATGGCCGAGCACGTGGGCTCCGAGCAGTACCGGGTCTACGCCGAGGGCCTGCACCGGCTGCTGGCGCCCGGCGGCCGGCTGCTCAACCACCAGATCGCCCGCCGCCCCGACCACCCCGGTGAGCCGCACCGCACCAGCCCCTTCATCGACCGCTACGTCTTCCCCGACGGCGAGCTCTCCCCCGTCGGTTCCACCGTGGCCCGGCTGGAGGAGGCCGGCTTCGAGGTCCGGGACGTCGAGTCGCTGCGCGAGCACTACGGGCTGACCCTGCGCGAATGGGTGGCCAACCTGGAGGCGCACTGGAGCGAGGCGGTCCGGCTGGTCGGCCGCGGCCGGGCCCGGGTCTGGCGGCTGTACATGGCCGCCAGCGCGCTCGCCTTCGAGGAGAACCGGATCGGGATCAACCAGATCCTCGCCGTCCGCAGCACCGAGGAGGGCGCGGCCGGCCTCCCGGCGACCCGCGAGGAATGGCTGCTGCGCCCGGCCGCCGGAGCGCCGCCGCTGGTCGGCGGGGTGCCCGCCGGGAACCCCGCCGGCCCGGATTTGGGAGATCGGCCATCGGTCCGCTAATCTTTCAGTGCGGCAAGGGCCTATAGCTCAGACGGTTAGAGCGCTTCCCTGATAAGGAAGAGGCCACAGGTTCAAGTCCTGTTAGGCCCACCACCGCGAAGGGCCCGGAGTGATGCACTCCGGGCCCTTCGGCGTTTTCCCCCGCCGCTCCGGGAACCGCGTGCCCCGCCGGGCTGTTCTCCCGGGAGGGAACGTGTGGAGGGATGGTGACGACATGGCGATCTTCTGGGCGATGAGCATCCCCGGACTGATCTGCGCCCTGGTGGTGCTCGCGGCGGTCGACCAGCTCGCGCTGCGGGCGCGCCGCTCACGCTGGGTGCCGTGGCGGGGGACCGGCCGGGAGGGGCAGATCTCGGCCACCGGTTTCGAGCAGCTGCACGCGCAGTTCGCCGCCGGCAAGCAGCACGAGCTGGACGAACGCGGCACGACCCTGATGCTGCGCGACGAGGAGGGCGAGGGGGCGCCGCCCCGGACCAGGGTGGACCTGGCGGGCGGGAAGGCCGTGGTGGTGACGCCGTCGAACCGCCTGTCCGACCGCTCGTCGGACCACCCGTCCAGCGCCCCGCCGGGCACGCCGTAGGGCCCGGCCGGGGAGGGCCGGCCGTACGGCAGGAGGTGCGGCGTCAATCCTCCGCCCGGACCGCCGGGTTGGCCGCAGCGGTGGCTGGTCACGATTGGGACACTGGTGTGTATCATCGGCCGCAAGGGCAGTCTGGCACCCGGCAGCCCGTTCGCGATCGAAACACATCTGGACTCGTCGGCCCGGTCAGTCCGGCCGGAGCACCGGCTCTTGAGTCCGCCAACGCAAGAAGGACGAGGTCCCGCGGTGAAGAAGCTTCTCCTGGTCGCCCTGGTCGCCCTCGGCGGCTTCTTTGTCTACCGTCAGGTCCAGGCGGACCGCGCCGAGCAGGACCTGTGGACCGAGGCCACCGACCCGGTTCCGGCCGGTCGCTGAGCCCGGACGATCCGACGATCAACGATCTTCGGAGGCGCTTCACCGCGCCTCCAGGGCCGGCCGGCCCGGTCACCCGACCGGATCGGCCGGATCCCAGGCACCGCCCGGACGCCGCCTCGGCGGCAGGTCCGGTCGGCCCGGGGGTAGGGCGCCGGGAACGGCGCCGGAACCCGGTACGCTAGTGCCCGTCGGCACCTGCGGTGCCGTCGAGGGGCATTAGCTCAGTTGGTAGAGCGCTGCCTTTGCAAGGCAGATGTCAGGAGTTCGAGTCTCCTATGCTCCACAGCTCATCGCAGTCGTGACGCACCGGCGGGGCCCGCGCGCCCAGGCACCGCCGCCGCCCCGGACGCCGCCCCGGCCCCCCCGGGGGGGGGTGACGCCCCCCAGGCCGGGGGGCGTGCGGGGGGGGGGGCGGC
>NZ_JBHWIO010000113.1:0-25576 GCF_042732075.1 Kitasatospora sp. NPDC059812 | reverse complement strand
CATTATTACACCGTGTGATGCCCAACAACCCTGACTCACCATGTAACCAAATATAAAAACCCCCCCCCCCCGGGGGGGGGGGGGGGCCCCCGCCCCGCCCCCCCCCCCCGACCGGCTACGTGATGAGCGGTGCCGATCTCGGCAGGGCCGTCACTCGGCCGCGGGGTCCTCGATCCCGTGGCCGCTGCCGGCGCCGGAGAAGGCGCCGCAGCTGCAGGAACAGCTCATGCCGGCCTCGAACTCGTCGGACCTCATCTCCGGCTTGACCCAGGCGCTCTCAGTCATGGTTCGTGATCCCTTCCGTTGACGGGACCCGCCCTGGCGGTGCGGGTGGAATGAGCATGACGCTCAGTCAGCGCGCCTGGGGAGGGCAAGACTTGCCCTGGGTCCGGCCGTTGCCGTGTGCAGGAGGCGTGAAGGAACATGGCCGGTTGGTGTCTGTGCGACGGCACGGGGATCGCGCACGATGCATGCGTGGACACCAAGGCCGCGATACGCGAGTTCCTCGTCTCCCGTCGCACGCGACTGCGCCCCCAGGACGTCGGCGTACCCCCCTGGCAAGGCGTCCGCCGGGTCGAGGGCCTGCGCCGGGAGGAGGTCGCCGCGCTGGCGAACGTCAGCGTCGACCAGTACGTCCGCCTGGAGCGCGGCCAGGCCTCCCGGGTCTCGGACGCCGTCATCGACGCGGTCGCCGTCGCGCTGCGCCTGACCGCCAACGAGCACCGCTACCTGCGCACGCTCGCCCGCCCGGCCACGCCGCCCCGGCAGGCGGCCGGTCGCCGGGGCCCGGTGCGCCCCAGCGTCCAGCTCTTCCTCGACTCGATGCGCCGCACCCCCGCCTACCTGGTCGGCCACTGCGGCGCCATCCTCGCCTGGAACCACCTCGCCGCCCACGCCTTCCTCGACTTCGCCGACGTCCCCGAAGCCCGGCGCACGCTCGGCCGGCTCGTCTTCACCGACCCCAGGGCGCGCGACATCTACGTGGACTGGCCGACCAAGGCCCGCGAGACGGTCGCCTATCTGCGCACCGAGGCCGCCGCGCGCCCGCACGACCCGGAGTTCGCCCGGCAGATCGCCCGACTCCGCCAGGAGAGCCCCGAGTTCGCGGACCTGTGGGATCGGCACTCGATCATGGAACTCACCCACGACATCACGCGCCTGCGCACCCGCGCCGGAACGGTCGAGCTGTCCTGGGACGCCTTCCAGATGGCCGACGACGCCCACGAGTTCATCGTCGTCTACACCCCGACCACCCCCGCCGCGGCAGCCGTCCTCGCCCGGCTGGAGAGCGAGCCGGTCGACGGCCGCGACGACTCGGCAGGTCCGCGAGCCGGCGTGCTACCCGGTCAGCGCCGCGTGCAGGGGGGCCAGCAGGGAGAGGTCGTCGGTGGTGACGGTGAGGTGGGTGGCGCCGGCGGACCGCCAGGCGCCGGCGAGGGAGCGCCAGGTGTCCGGCCGGCCGGGGGCGGGCCGCAGGCGGGCCTCGATGCCGAAGGCGCTCCAGTCGCGGCCGGCTTCGGTCACCGCCGTCCGCAGTTCGGCGATGAGTGCGGCACCGCGGTCGACCCGGTTGGCGAGCAGGCCGGACATGGTGAAGCCGTCGGCGAGGGTGGCGATCCGGCGCAGTGAGCCCGGTCTTCCTCCGGTGCGCAGGGTGCCGCCGCCCATCCAGAGGGGTACGGGACGCGGCCGGGGGGTGAGGGTGACGCCGGAGAACGCGACGTGCTCGCCGGCGAAGTCCGCGTCCGGCCGCGTCCACAGCAGGCGCAGCGCATGGACCTGTTCCTCGAACAGTGCCGCACGGGTGCCCGGGGCGACGCCGAGGGCGGCGGACTCGGCGGGGTCGGATCCGATGGCGATGCCCAGCCGCAGTCGGTCGCCGCTGAGGTGGGCCAGTTGCGCGGTCTGCTTGGCGGCGAGCACCACCGGGCGGTGCGGCAGGATCGTCATCGCGGTCGCCAGCTCGATCCGGGTGGTGACGGCTGCCAGGAACGCCACCAGCGTCAGGCTCTCGTAGGCGGGAACGCCGGACACCAGGTGTTCGGGGACGGACAGGTGGTCGTACCCGAGGCTCTCCGCAGTCACCGCGAACGCGCGGAGTCCGGCGGGTGAGAGGGCCGTCGGGACGGTCCAGCCGAGGCGGAGGGTCATTTGCGGAAGGCCTCCGGGTCGGCGGTGGAGACGAACACCGCGCGCGGGCGTTCGGCGGGCAGCAACTGGGAGTTGAGGAGGTGGCGCAGTGCTTTCTCCCCGCCGGGGAGGGCGCCGGTGACGGACAGGTGGACGTGGAGGACCTGCGTGCCGTCCTCGTTCACCACCTCGGGCACGCAGTGCACGACCCCCGGGATGGCGTGCGCGGCCTGTCGGACGGTGTTCAGTGAGACCTTCTCGCCGCGCAGGACCACGAAGTCCGACAGGCGTCCGTGGAAGGTCAGATAGCCGTCGTCGATCGAGAAGGCGTCCCCGGTGGCGATGGTCCGCGGCCCCAGCAGGACTCTGCCGCTGTGCTGCCCGACCCGTCGCAGCAGTACGGTGCCGGATTCGACCAGCAGTTCGCCCACGTCGCCCTGCGCCTCGCGCAGTGACGCGCGCACTCCCGGCAACGGGCGGCCGACGGAGCCGTACCGGTGCGCGGGCTCGGCGTGCGCGGCCAGGGTCGACACGCGTGGTCCGGCCTCGGTGAGCCCGTAGGTCAGGTACAGCTCCGCGGAGGGCCGCGCGGCCAGCAGGCGGGCCACCTCCGCGGGTGCGAGCCGGTCCCCGCCGACCGCCAGTGCCCGCAGGCCGCGTGGCACGAGCCGGGGGTCGGCCAGCAGTTGGCGGGCGATCGTCGGGGTCACCGCCGAGTGGGTGACCCCGCGCGCGGTGACCGCGTCGCGGTAGGCGGCCGGCGAGAACGGCGGCCCGTCGAGCACCAGTCGCGCCTTGGTCACGTACGCGGCGAACGCCTGCGCCACGAGGGCGTAGGAGTAGTACAGCGGCAGGTTCACCAGCAGGGTGTCGGCCGGGGTGATGCCCGTGGCCCCGGCGTGCAGGCGGGCGTTGTGCAGGAGCGAGGCCACCCGGTGCACGCACGCGCTGAACATCCCGGAGGTGCCGGAGGTGGACAGCAGGATCTCGCCCGGCCCGTACGGGGTGGTGGGGTGCCCGGTCGGCACGGCGAACGCGCCGCCCACCGGCAGTTGCGGCCCCGCGCCGGCCAGCCGGGTGGTCACCACGACGCCGGCCCCGACATGCCCGGCCAGCGCGCGCACCCGCTGCCACGGCGTGCTCGGCGGCACGGCCAGCGGCACCAGGCCCAGCAGCAGCGACGAGAGCAGCACGCGCAGCAGTTCGACTCCGTTGGCGAGGCAGAGCACCACCGCGTCCCCCGGCGCCAGGCCCAGCCCGGCCAGGTCCGCCAGCACGTCGTCCACCCCGGCCGGAGCGCCGCCGCCCGTACTGGCCGGGATTGCCTCGACCCGGGTCAGGAAGTCGGCCACCTCGGACCGGGTGAGGCCGTTCACCGCTCGTCCCGGGCGCTGGTCAGGACCAGGCAGCGACACAACTGCCCTTCTCCCCCGGCGGGTTGCAGGCCGACCAGGAGCACGTGCCGGGCGTGGCCGTCCGCGAGCCAGCCGCCGATCACCGTGAACGCGACGGGGGTGACTCGGTCGGGGTGCGCCGCCAGCAGCAGGGACGGACCGCGCAACTCGTGACGCAGGGCGGGCAGCCCGGCCAGCACGCCCGGGTTCGCTCCGGCGAAGCGCAGCGGCGACACCCGGGACTTCGGCAGCGAGTCGGCGATGCGGCGCATCGTCCGTTCGCTCCCGGTCGCGCTCATGACCAGGATCCCGGTGTCGGCGGCGTCGTCGAGCACGGGTTCGGCGCAGTCCGCCAGTGCCCGGTCCACGGTCTCGGCGACCAGCCAGGCCGCCGGGTCGGCGTAGAAGGACGGTTTGTTCACCGCGTACTCGTCCGGGTCGTCGGCGACCACCGTCGCCGAGCCCAGCATCCGGGTGCCCGTCGGCACGTGTGTCACGCCCTCACCCCTTCGAACAGCAGGCACGTGTTGAACCCGCCGAACCCCAGCGTCAGGCTCAGTCCGGCGCCGGGGCCGACGGCTCGCGCCGATTCCGTGGCCAGCCGCAGCGGTGCCACCGGATCGCGCAGCCCGAGGACCGGTGGGACCTGCCGGTGGCGCAGGGCCAGGACCGTCGCCACGGCCTCGACGGCCCCGGTCGCGCCCAGGCTGTGGCCGAACGCCCCCTTGGTGGCGAACACCAACGGGCCGTCGGCTCCGAACAGTTCGAGCAGGCTGCGCGCCTCGACCTCGTCGTTGAGCGGTGTGCCGGTCCCGTGGGCGTTGACCACCGCGATGTCCGCGGGTGCCAGGCCCGCGGAGGCCAGGCAGCGTTCGACGGCGCGCAGCACGGCGCGCCCGGACGGGTCCGGTGCGGTGAGCCCGGCGGCGTCGTTGGCCGCGCCGGCCCCGCGCAGCCGGGCGTGCACCCGGGCGCCGCGCTCCCGGGCGGAGTCGGGGTGTTCGACCACCACGAAGGCCGCGCCCTCGCCGAGCAGCATCCCGTCGCGCGCCCGGTCGAAGGCCCGCAGTCCGGTGGGGCTCATCGTGCCCAGCGCGGAGTGCCCGAGCCGCTTGGCCTCGGTGACCACGTCCACCCCGCCCGCCACGCAGACCCGCCGCTCGCCCGAGCGCACCAGGGCGTGCGCGACGGCGATCGCGTCCGACCCGGCGGAACAGGCGGTCATGACGCAGACCGGCGTGCCCGGGTGCCCGATGCCCGCCGCCGCGTCGTCGGCCCAGGCGTGCAGCGTCGGCTCCGCCTCGTCCAGGCAGGCGCCGAAGCTGGTGCCCAGGACGAGGCCGACCTCGGGGTCGGTGGTGGACAGACCGGCGTCCGCGAACGCGGCGGACAGCGTCCGCCCGGCGAGCGCGCGCTGGCGCTCGCCCGCCCCGGTCCCGTACGGCACCGACGCGACGACGGCGGCGGCGGTGTTGCGCAGGGGGTGCGGCGAGTGGACGGGCGCCAGCGCCGAGTCGCCCGCGCACAGCCGTTCCCACACCGCCTCCTGGTCCCGGCCCAGCGGGGTGTCCCAGGCCAGTCCGGTGATCACCGGGGTCACCACGGCCGGGCCGCCGCGGGATCGACCTTCGTCCGGCTCATCGCGCCGCGGAACCCGGCGACCGATCGGCCCTCCACGGTCACCACGGCGGAGAAGGCGAAGGTGGGGCCGGACAGCCGGTCCGCGCGGACGTCGAGCACGACCTGGTCGCCGGGCACGACCGGGGCGAGGAACCGGGACTTGACCGTGCCGACCAGGGTGACCTCGTCGTCGGCGAGCGGATCGCTGCTCAACTGGTAGAGCAGGACGCCGGATTGGGCGAAGGCCTGCATGGTGTGGCTGCCGGGCAGGATCAGCCCCGGGGTCAGGCCGCGCTCGGGCAGGTGCCCGGACAACGCGCCCATCTCCGCCGAGACGGCGAACATGCTGCGCAGGAACACGCCGGGCTCATGGTCCAGAACCCGGTCGATGAACAGGCGGGGGTGGCGTCCGCGCACCAGGGCGGCGATGGCCGAGGTGCCCAGCGGACGTGCCTCGCGGACCGTGACGGGAGGGGGTGCCGTTTCGTTCGGGTGTCGCATCCGGGACGATTCCTCTCAGGGCCTGTCGCAGCGGTGCCGGTAGGGGCACCGCGCGCCGGGTGTCGGGGGCGACGGCGGCGAAGACGAGGTCGCCGGCCACCAGCGGGGTGCGGGTGCCGTCCTGCTCCTCCCGCAGCAGACGTACCGCGAGGGCGAACCAGGCCGCGCCGACGTGGTCGACCCGGGTGTCCCCGATGATCACGTCGCGGTACACGGCGCTGTTGAGGTAGGTCACCCGCAGGTCGGCGACCACCAGGTCGACGTCGGCCGCGCCGAAGGCGGTCAGACCCGCGCCGTGCGCTTCGAGGTGTTCGGTGCCCGCGGTCTCCATCAGCGAGGTGTAGCGGGAGAAGTGCACGATCCCGGTCGCGTCGGTGTCGACGTGCTCGACCCGGGTGCGGAACCCCACGCTCACCACAGGGCCCGGGCGCCTGCCGCCACCCGGTCCACGATCTCGTCGGCCTGCGTCCCGGTGGTGATCAGCGGCAGCACGATCCGCAGGGTGGGGTGGATGTAGCGCCGGCCCCCGGAGCGTCTGCCCGCGCCCGCCATGAACTCCGCGTACACGCCCGCTTCGATCAACTCCCGGCGCAGCGCGCCGATCCGGTCCGCCGCCGCGGCGGTCAGTTCCACGCCGAGCATGACCCCGCTCCCGCGGACCTCGGTGAACACGTCCGGGTGGCGGCCCACCAGGGCGTCGTCGAGACGCTTGGACAGGTCCACGCCGACGTCGGCCGAGCGTCGCAGCAGCCCTTCGGTCTCGATGTGCTCGATGCCGGCGCGGATCACCGCGCAGTTCGGCGGCCGCAGGTCGGAGGTGGCCACGGCGCCGGAGGAGCGGACGGCCAGCTCCTTGCGGGCGATCACCATCGAGGTGGACACCGTGCCCATGCCCAGGAACTTGCCGATGACGGTGATGTCGGTGGGCACCGGCCCGTCCGCGTCGCGCATGGCGAACCAGCTGCCGGTCTTGGCGAACGTCAGCACCTCGTCGGCCACCAGCAGCACGCCGTCGGCCGCGCACCGCCGCGCGAGTTCGCGCAGGTATCCGGGCGGAGGCGCGAGGATGCCCGCGTCGCCCTGGATCGGTTCGACCACGACGGCCAGCAGCCGGTCGGCGGACTCGGCGAAGTACTCCGTCAGGGCGTCGAGGTCGCCGAACGGAATGTGGTGGACCCGGACTCCGTACGGGCCGGCGGTGTCCGCGCCGGGCAGCCCGGCCCGGTAGTACCTGCGGTTGAGCAGCTGCACCAGCCCACTGGTCCAGCCGTGCCAGGCGCCGTGGAAGGCCAGGACGGTGTCGCGCTGCTCCTTGCCCGGGCGGTGGCACAGCCGCCGGCCGTCGAAGCGGGACTCCAGCACCAGCCGCAGCGCCAACTCGTTGCCCTCCGAGCCGGAGTTGCGTCCGCTGACGTGGTACCGCCCCGCGGGGAAGTGGTCGGTCCACAGCCCGCCGGGGCCGAAGAGCCGGTCGAGGAGCTCCGCCCTTTCCAGCGAGCCCAGTTCGTCGGTGACGTTGCCGACTCCGGTGCTGCGCGCGAGCGCCGCTCGTACGACGGGGTGGTCGCCGCCCAGGGTGGCGCTGGCGTAGCCGCCGCTGGCGTCCAGCAACCGCAGCCGCCTGCCCCGGCGTTCCGGGCTCAGGTCGACCACGTCGAGGTGCAGGCCGCTGCCGCCCACGCAGGCGAACGGGAGCCGGGTGGCCCCGTAGTGGTTGAGGTGCAGGTCCGTGCCGCGCAACAGCACACCGGTCGGGTCCCCGGGGTGGTCGTCAGCGGTGACCGGGGCCGTGCTCACGCGGTGGCCGGGGGGCGGTCGGCCCCCGACAGCCGCTCGACCAGTGCCAGCACATCGCCGAGGGTGGACAACTCCCCCGCCGCGATGGCCTCGTCGGGGATGCTGATGTCGAACGCCTCTTCACACTGCACGCGCAGTTCCACGAAACCGAGCGAGTCCATGCCGTAATTCTCGCGCAGCCTGTCGTCGAGTCGCATCCGGTCGATCGGCACCTCCACCAGCACCTCGGAGTGCAGAATTCGCTTGATGGTCTGCAAAGGATTCACCAGAACTTCCCCTCTGGGTGGGTTCATTCGAACAGGCGGCGACCGGGCGTCCGGCGTGCGGAAAGGCGAGTGAGATCGCGGAAACGGTCGGGCCGAAAGCGGGC
Organism: Kitasatospora sp. NPDC059812; assembly: GCF_042732075.1. Taxonomy (NCBI): domain Bacteria; kingdom Bacillati; phylum Actinomycetota; class Actinomycetes; order Kitasatosporales; family Streptomycetaceae; genus Kitasatospora; species Kitasatospora sp. NPDC059812. The sequence continues at coordinate 17,764 of NZ_JBHWIO010000113.1, read as the reverse complement.
CGACGCCGATCGAAATACAAGGCGGCGCCGGCCATTCACGCTTTATCGAAGCTAGCCGAGGCCTTATCACCTGTCAATGGTCGACGATTTACCCGCCACGCACCTTCGAACACCGGATTCGACGATTCTTTTGCACGTTAGTTCGACGGCGATTCGGCCATTTCCGAGCACACGGTCCGTACACCCGCGAAAACCGGCCCGCAACGCGCCTCCCGAGCGGGCCGCGAGCGGCAGCTATGCACCTTTTGTGCAATTTGAGACGCATCTCCGTCTGGCGCATATGCTTCTTGTCCTGGTGAATCATCCCGAACTAGCCTGAGGTCGTCCCTTTGTCCGGATGGACGCAGAGCGCGGGAACGGGAACGCCATCGGGCTCCCCGGTGGCAGCATCAGGCCTCACCCCCGGCTTCCTCCCCGTTCACTGCGAGCGCACCATCCGATGGCGCTGACCACTTCTGTCGATAGCGCTGACCATTTCTGCTTCCTGCCGACCGAAGTCCGCCTCCTTGCGCGGCTGTCGGCAGACTCCTTCGAAGGAGCTTCGAAACGCCATGAAAGTCACCCCCGACGCCCTGCGCGGCGTCACCGTGTTCGTCGGCGGCCCGATCCAGCACGCCTTGGTGCCCGGCGGGATGGCGGCGCCGATCCACGATTTCCTGAGACTGACCATCGACCAGTCGCGGCAGGCCGGCGCCACCGTGCTGTCCGCACACGTGGCCGAACGATTCGGTGCCGACACCGCTTCGTTCACCCCCGAAGAGGTGTCCGTGCGCGACTACGCATGGATGCGCGAATGCGATGTGTTCGTGCCGGTCCTGCCGGTGCTCGACGGCACCCTGCTGCGCACGGACGGCACGCACATCGAACTTGGCTGGGCCAGCGCGCTGGGCCGCCCCATCGTGGGCATCACCGACCAGCCCTTCTCCGAGTCGGCCAGCCACCTGCTCAAGGGACTCGCCCAGGTCGCCGCCGCAACGTTCCTGTCCGCCAAGGAGATCGCCAAGGACCCGGCGCTGCTGGTCGACGGCGTGCTCGCGGCGCTGGGCCGGACCAGGGCGGCGGCCTGACATGGCGGCCCCGACCCACCTGCTGGGGATGCACCTGGCCAATCCGGTCGTGGTCGGCTCCGGCCTGCTCACCGACCAGGAGCGCAACATCCGCAGGCTGCTGGACGCCGGCGCGGGCGCGGTGGTCACCAAGACCATCCACCCCAACCCGCCGATCGGCCTGGACGAGCGCCTCGTCAGGCTGCCCACCGGAATGATCAACAGCACCACCTACTCCAAACGGTCCGTCGAGCACTGGGTGCGCATCCTGCGCGACCTGACCAGGGACGGGCTGCCGGTCATCGCGTCGCTGCACGCCGACAGCCCGGCGGAACTCGCCGAGTTGGCGGCCCGCGTGGAGGCGACGGGCTGCCGGGCACTGGAACTGGGCATCTCCTGCCTCAACGAGGAGGACGGCCTCGACGACACCCCCGAGCGAGTGCACGCCTACACCGCGGCCACCCGCGCTGCGACGCGGGTGCCGTTCTCGGTCAAGCTGGCCAGCGGGGAGGGCCTGCACGCCCGGACGTTCGCCGCCGCCCGAGCCGGCGCCGACGCGGTGACCATCAGCGACACCCTGCCCGCCGCCGCCGTGCACCCGGAGACCGGTGACCTCCAACTCGGCGGCGTGTTCGGCTACTCCGGACCGGGCATCAAGCCGCTCGTGCTGGCCTCCCTGTGGAAGCTGCGCCGAGCCGGGTTCACCCTTCCCGTGCTGGCCTCCGGCGGCGTGCAGTCGGGCCGGGACGTGCACGACTACCTGGCGGTCGGCGCGGTGGCGGCCCAGGTGTACACCGCGCTGCACACCGACATGTACCCCACGCTCACCCGGATCGTGGCCGAGACCACCGGAACGGACAACACCGGGACGGGGAACGCCAACGCCGGGATTACCAACGCCGGGAACACCGGCCGGGGCCTCGAACCCGTCACCGGCGCGGACCGATCCGGCCGGGTGCGGCCATGACCCCCCGCAGCGCCGGGCCGCAGCTCTGCGACCTGAGCAGCGCCGACGTCCTGGCGGCCACCACCGGGCGGACCGTGGTGTGGCCGGTGGGAGCCACCGAACAGCACGGTCCGCACCTGCCGCTGTCCGTGGACACCGTGCTCGCCGAAGCGTTCGCCCGGCAGATCGCCTACGAGCTGAACGCCCTGACCCTGCCGGCGCAGTCCATCGCGGCGCGGTCGCTTCCGCAGAGCGGCGGCGGCCTGGCCTTCCCCGGCACCGTCTACGTGCGCGGTCGGTCCCTGCTGGCCTTCCTGGAGGACGCGCTGGAGTCGCTGTGCGCCCTGCCGTGGAGCCGACTGCTGGTCGTCAACGGCCACTTCGAGAACGAGCCGTTCCTCTTCGAGGCCCTCGACGAGGTGGGCCGACGGCCGGCGGCCGCGGGCAAGGAGTTCATCGCGCTGAGCTGGTGGAGCCTGGTCGACACGGACTGGCTGGCCGGGCGGGTGCCGCTCTTTCCGGGGTGGCACGCCGAGCACGCGGGGATCACCGAGACCAGCCTGATGCTCTACCTCCGCCCGGAGCTGGTCTCGCCCGCACGGCCCGACCACGCCGACCCACCCCGCCCGGGGATCTACCTGCACCCCGCCGACGTGAGCCGCACGACCAACCAGGGCGTCCTGTCCAGCACTTCGGGCTCCACCGCCACCCTGGGCAAGGAGCTCTTCTGGCACGTGGTCTCGGCCGCGGTCGACCTGGTGTCCCAGGGCGACGGACTTCTGCACGATCTGCACGAGGAGAAGCCGTGACCGTACCCACCCTCTGCGTGAGCAACGCCGTCGACACCCTGCGCGACTTCGCCGTCCGCGCCGACGACGTCGACGAACTGCTGTCGGAGTGCTACGCCCAGCAGGACCAGGCGCTGTTCTGGGGGCCGCTGGACAAGATGCTCATCACCTACGAGCCGATCGGAGACCTGGACTGGCAGCGGAAGTTCCTGGAGATCGACGGTGTGGTGAACCTCAGCCCGGCAGGCCGCACCGGCTCGCTGTTCGCCGACATGCTCGCCGATCCCGAACTGATGGCCGCCGTGGCCGCCCACGCCGGGCCGGGCCGCAGACTCCGGCTGATCCCGCACACCACCACCGCCGACCTGTGGCGGTTCACCGAGGCCCTGCGCAGCCGGTACGACGTGGTGACCGAGCTGCCGGAGAGCCCGCCGCAGCAGTCCCTGCGCGACCTGCTGGACACCAAGACCGGCCTGCGCGACCTGGCCACCGACCTCGGCATGACCGACGGACCCTGCCGCATCCCGCCCGGCACGCACTGCGCCGGGAAGCAGGACGTGCCGGCCGCCGTCCGGGACATGCTCGCGACCGGCACGCCGTGCATCGTCAAGGCGGATCGCGGCGAGGCGAGCCTCGGCCTGCTGATCTTCCGGCCCGGCGACGACGACATCGCCGAACGCCTGGCCGGAAGCACGTTCTACGACGAGGACCCGGTGGTCGTCGAGGAGTTCCTCCACGGCGACATCACCTTCCCGTCCGTGGAGTACATGGTGCCGGCGGACGCCCCGCCCCACCTCTGCTACACGACCGACATGCTGTTCGAGGGCGCCACGCACCTGCGCGGCAACGTCACCGCGCGCGAACTGCGCCGCGCATGGTGGTACCGCCCGCTGACCGAGGGCGGACTCCTGCTGGCCGAGGAGATGCAACGGCGCGGCTACCGCGGGCGATTCGGCATCGACGCGATCGCCCGCGACGGCGTCGTCTACCTGCACGACCTCAACGCCCGCCGTACCGGGTCGAGTCACGTGCACGAGTTCGGCGAGCACCTCATCGGCCCCGGCTACCTCGACACCCACGCGGTCGGCAACTACGACTTCTACGGCCTGCCGACCGGGCTGTACCTGCCGGAAGTGCTGCGCCTGCTCGGACCGCTCGTGGCCTCGCCCCGACACGCCGACCGGGGCGTGGTCCCGACCGAGCTGACGGACCTTCAAACTGGCAGACTGAGCTGCATGTTCTACGCCCCCAGCCTCGCCGAACTGCACGACCTGATCGACCGAGCCAGGACGGCTCTGGACCTCGGCCGGTGAGCAGCCCGCTGCCCGTGGTCGGGACGGCCCGGCGCTGGCTGGTGCTGACCGTGGTGCTGCTGTGCTTCCTGCCCGCCGCCGTGGACGTCACCATCCTCACCATCACCGTCCCGACCCTCGCCCACGAACTGCAGGCCTCCCCGACCGAACTGCTGTGGGCGGTCGACGTGTACTCGCTCCTGATGGTCGGACTGGTGCTGGTCAGTGGGCCGTTGGGCGACCGGATCGGGCACAAGCGGCTGCTGCTGGCCGGACTGGGCGTCTTCAGCGCGGCCTCGGCGCTGTGCGCGGTGGCACCCGGTCCGCCGGCCCTGATCGGCGCCCGGGCCCTGCTGGCGATCGGCGCGTCGATGATCATCCCGGCCACGCTGGCGCTGATCCGGCAGACCTTCGGCGACGGCCGAGACCACGCGGTGGCCATCGGAGCGTGGAGCGCGGTCGCCGCCGGCGCCTCGGCACTGGGACCGGTGGCCGGCGGCTTCCTGCTCCAACACTTCTGGTGGGGCTCGATCTTCCTGGTCAACCTGCCGATCGTGGCACTGGCCGTGCCCGCCGTGGCACTGCTGCTGCGCAACGAGGTCGAGTCCGAACGGCAACCGTGGGAGGCCACCTCGCCCCTGCTCTCGATGGTGGGATTCCTGGGCTGCGCCTACGCCATCATCGCCTTCACCCACGACGGCGTCGGCATCCCGGAGGTGGTGCTGCCGGCAGCGGCGGGCCTGACCGCGCTGGTGCTGTTCGTGCGACGGCAGCAGCGGATGCCGCACCCGATGCTGGATCTATCCCTGTTCCGGCTGCCCGGACTGCGCGCCGGAGTGGTGGCCTCGGTGCTGCCGGTGCTGGTGATGGTCGGCTTCGAACTCCAACTGGTGCAGTACCTGCAGATCGCCAAGGGCCTGTCGGCAGAGGCCGCCGCGCTGTACCTGATCCCGATGCCGTTGGCCGCGACGGTGGCGGGGCCGGTGGGCGGACTGCTCCTCTCCCGCCTGGGACAACCGCGCGCGGGCGTGCCCGCCGGCCTGCTGCTCGCGGCGACCGGATACGTCCTGGCCGCCTCCGGCACGGTGGTCCCGCTCGGACTGGCCCTGATCGGGTTCGGCCACGGCCTGGTCCAGATGGTCGCCTCGAACCTGATCATGACCACCGCGCCGTCCTCCCAGGCGGGCGCGGCGGCGGGCATCGAGTCCGTCGCCTACGAGGCCGGCGCCGGCCTGGGCATCGCCGTCTTCGGCACGGTCACCACGGTGGCCTACCGACTGCTCCTCCCCCCGGGCACGTCATCGTCCCCGCTCGACGCTGGCGCCTCCCCGGAAACCGCCCAGGCCTTCACCGACGCCTTCCACACCACCACCTGGCTGGCTGCCGCCCTCACCCTGGCCACGATCCTCCTGGCCACCCCGACGAGGACGTCGACGCCGTCCGGAACACCCGGCGCAACCGCAAACGCCTCGACGTCCTCGGCCCCGTCGGGTTCGGGAACGAGCAGCACACCGAGCAGGAGACAGCCGAACGAACGGACCTGACAGGCGTCGTCGACCGGACCGACCGGCCGCCTCGCCGATGAGGCTGAACAACCATCAATTCCCAGCCCCGGGGCCGGGCCAGGCCCCGGGGACGGGCGCGTCCCCGGGGCGATCAGCGGGCAGGTCGTGTGCAGGGCCCAGGTCCCAGGGCCAGGGGCTCAGGTCCCAGGGCCCGGGGCTCAGGCCTCCACGCCGTAGTACTGGGCGAGGAAGCCGATCACGTCGTCGGCGTGCGGGAGCAGCTCCGGCAGTTCCCGGGCCAGCGTGGTGCGGGTGGCCTCGGCCAGTTCGGGCAGGCCGGTGGCCGCGCCCTTCACGTACGGGTCGAGGCGGCGGACGAGTTCGTAGTTGCTCTCCACGTCCAGTTGCCGCATCGCCTTCTCCAGCGGGGGCGCGTCGGCCGGCGGGATGTCGGGCAGGACCCGGCTGACGAAGGTGACCCGGTGCAGGACCCGCCAGCACGGCGGCTTGCGGTCAGACTGGCGGGCCTGGCGCAGCGCCGCCGCGTTGGGGTCGTGCCCGTTCTCCAGCCAGCGGGGGTCGACGACCTTGTGGAAGAAGCTGTCGAAGTGCTCGCTGTCCTCCCCGAGGTAGAAGCTGAGGAAGCGGTAGGCGTCGACCTTGCCGGGCACCTTGACGGGCTGTCCGTCGCGGTCGAAGACCGGGTTGCGGTCGCCGTCGTAGTTCTGGAGGTTGCTGCTGGGCGCGACCTCGACCTCCAGGCCGAAGGAGCGGGTGGCCTCCTTGCCGCGCGCCCGGGTGGTGGTCATCCCGCCACCGACGGAGGCGTCGAGCTGGGCGCCGATGCCGATGCCGGCGATCTGGAAGGAGGTGCCGATCGAGGTGCCCACCGAACCGGAGAGCGAGTACGAGCCGGCCGTGGTCTCGCTGACCACGTCGGTGGTCTCGGTGGTCTCGGCGAAGAAGCCCCCGGCGGCCGTCCACACGTAGGTGTTGACCAGGTCGCGGCGGGAGAAGCCCTGCCCGGTCGCGCTGTCGGTGGCGTCCCGGCCGCGGGCCGGCGAGGCGTCCGCGCCGATCGCGCCGCCGAGCACCCGGCCGGCCCGCTGGGCGAGCGGGTCGGGGGCGTGGGTCTCGGTGGAGACGCTGTCGTAGTAGCTGTGCAGGCGCTGCTGGTCGCGCTGGATGCGGCGCTTGAGCGCGTACGCCTCGCGGGGCTTGAAGTAGCTGTACTCGCCCCGGTCGCGGGCCCCCTGGTAGTCGGGGTCGGCGACCTTGCCGCGGGCGTCGAATCCGACGGTGCCGTCCAGGGTGCCCTGCTTGGTGTAGCGCGGGTTGATCGGGAAGGGGACGACGTTCCAGTCCTTGGGGATGTCCGGGTTGGGCTGGATGCGGTAGGCGACCAGCGCGCCGCTGTGCGCCAGGCGCAGCGCGAAGACGTCGGCGGTCTGCGACTGGACGACGGCGAAGCCGGTGTTGGCCGGGACGTACCGCCGCCCGGCGGTGGGGTTGAGCACCCGGCCCGGGTCCTCCCAGTGGCCGGTGAGCGAGACCTTGGTGGTCCGGGCGGTGTTCTCGCCCTGGGAGACGGAGGTGTCCTCGGCCCAGCTGTTGGAGAACTCCAGGTTGCCCCGCACGCTCGCCGAGACCCCGCCCTTGGCGATGGACTTGGCGATGCCGAAGCCGAGCGGGGCGGTGATCATCCAGACGTCGACGTCCACCTCGTTGGAGAGCGCGAAGCCGAAGGCGGCGTCCACGCTGCGCTCCTTGGCGGAGGACAGCGAGCGGACGACCTGTTCGGCCTCGGTGAGTTTGACCGTGGAGGCGCCCTCGAAGGTGTCGCTGCCCGGGTCGGTCAGGCCGGCGGTGAGGTTCTCCGAGGGGATCGGCGGGGCGCCCTCGACGTAGCCGATCAGCTGCGGGTCGAACTGGATCTGGCTGACCCACTCGCTGACCAGCTCGCCGACCTTGTAGCCGGTGATCAGGTGCCAGCGGCCGTCCTGGAGGTAGCTGTAGGCGCGCTTGAGGACGCCGAACGCCTCGCCGCGCGAGCCGTACTGCATGTCGGCGTACTCGGCGACCGCCGGGGCGGCCGAGATGCTCTGGTGGAACGGGGTGCGCAGGCCGGCCAGGGCCGATCGGACCTGGGCGGCGTCGTTGGAGACCGGTGCGCTGGACAGCACCGTGCGCGGGCGGCTGGCTTCCGGGCCGAACTCCAGGTGGTTGCCGCGCAGGCCCTCGTCGCGGACCTGGGCGGTGCGGGCCTCGGTGGAGTCCCGGTCGAACGGCCAGTAGGCGACCAGGTCCTCCTTCTCGCCCTTGAGCCGGGTGAACAGGTTGTCCAGCAGCTGCTCGTGGGTGCGGGCGGTGCGCCAGATCCGCACTTCCTCCAGCACGCCCTCGAACGCCTGGGCGGGCTTGCCGCGCTTGAGCACCGCGCCCAGGGTCAGCTGTGCATCGCCGTTCTCGGCGAAGGCGGCGGTGTCGGGCAGGCCCGCGGTGGCGGGCAGGCCCGCGGTGCCGGCCGGGTCGCAGGCCACGGCGACGCCGTTGCGGTACAGCCGGAAGACGCTGCCGCGCGGGTCGGGGTTGCGGACCCAGCGGGCGCCGCGCAGCCGGGCCGGGTGCGAGCCGGTGGCGTCGGCCGTGGTGCTGCCCGTGTTCTCCTCGAAGCGCCAGTGCGCGACCAGGCCGCGGTCGCGGGCGGTGACGGCGGTGCCGAGCCGGGCGGCGTCCCGGGCGGCGCCCCAGATCCGGACCTCGGCGAGCACCCCGGTCAGCTGCTGGACGGTGGCGCCCTCGCGCGCCCGGCCGAGCTCCAGCGGCGCGTCGTTGCCGCGCGGCCCGGGGCCCTCGTAGCGGCCGGCGCCGATCTCGCGGCCGTCCAGGTGGAAGCGGATGTCCTGCCACTCGCGCACGGCGAGCGACTCGACCAGCTCGACGCTCTGGGTGACGGGCTTGCCGTCGGCGCCGGTGGCGGTGATCTGCCGGGTGCCCTTCTGCTCCTGCATCGAGCGGCCGCCCTTGCGGACCACGGCGATGCGGTGGAACTGCCCGGCCCGCACGCCCTCGGTGGAGGTGAAGCGCACGGCCCGGCCGTCGGGCTCCTCGAAGGCGAACTCCAGCCGCCCGTCCGGGAGGACGGCCAGGCGGTAGGGCACGCTGCCGCCGATGCCGTCGGCGGTGCGGCCCTTGGAGAGCAGGCCCTGGGTCTCGCCGAGGCGGTCGACGCGGGCGAACACCTCCAGGGTCAGGTCGTCGGCGATGTCCAGCGCGTCGTCGTCCGGCACCTCCAGGTGGGCGTCGCCGCTCAACTCGACCGCCCAGGACTGCTGGTAGGCCAGGGCGAGGTGGCTCCACTCGCGCAGCGGGAAGGTCTCCCGGCTGACCACCCTGCGGTCGCCGACGACCGCGACGGCCCGGCAGCCGGCGTCGGCGATCGGCGAGCGGGCCGGGACGGGCTTCGGCATGCCGCGCAGTTCGGCGTGCCGGTTGTTTCCGGAGCGGTCGGTCAGGACGGCCGGGGTGCCGGGAGCGGGCGCCGTGTACGTCCAGTAGCCGAGCAGCCCCGCCTCGTTGCCGCTCAGCCGCCGCCCCTGGTCGGCCCGCAGCTCGTCGCCGCCACGCGCCTTGGACCAGAGCCGGACCTCGTCCAGCCGGACGGCGGCGAAGTCGCCGGGCCAGCACAGCACGGTGCCCAGCGAGAGCCGGCCCTGCCCGCGGTACGGGGCACTGGCGGTGCGCCGGGCGATCTCCTGGCCGTCCAGGTAGATCACCTGCTGGCGGGTCTCCCGCTGGAAGACGCAGGCCCAGTGGTGCCACTTGGTGTCGGAGAACCGCTTGGTGGTGTCCAGGTCGTCGTCGTAGAAGGCGAACGTGAAGAAGCCATTCTTTCGGAAGCCGATCTGCAGGGTCTCGTTGGCGCGCCCCTCGGTGCCGCTGTGTCCGAGCAGCATGTGCGGCCGACTGTCGACCTTGGTGCGCTGGGCCCAGAACTCCACCGTGAAGTCGCCGTCGCCGAAGCCGAAGGCGTCGGGCACCACGGCGGCGTCGTCCGTGCCGTCGAAGACCAGCCCTGAGGTCGCCTGGGTGCCGAGCAGGCCGAGGCCGTAAGGGGTGTCCCCGGCGTTGGCGTGCAGCAGCCGCACCGGCCCCTCGACCCGCTCCGGGTTGACCCAGGCCTCCAGGGTGAGGTCGCCCGGGGTCGCCGCCCGGGGCAGCTGCCCGGCGGGCAGGGCCAGGAAGCGGCCCTTGCCGTCGAAGGCGTAGGCCCGGCCCGGCATGTCGGCCCGCCAGCGCCCGCCGTGGCCGCGCACCAGGCCGTCCGCGCTGCCCAGCGGCAGTTCGGCCAGGCCCCCGGGGTCGACGGTGATCAGCCGGGAGCCCTCCGCGAGGGCGCTGCCGGGCTGCGAGGACTCGGACCAGCGGTGGTCGTAGCGCACCCGCTGCACGCTCATCCCGGGCTTCAGCAGGGTCTGGTCCGCGCCCGCGCCCAGGCGCAGGGACTTCGATCCGGCGGGGTGGCTGCCCTCGAAGCGGAAGCCGTGGCCGCCGACGGTCACGAAGCCGGGGCCGGACAGCGGGGCGAGGGTGCCCTCGGTGAACTGCACCACGTCGCCGTCGATCCGCAACACGGTGGCGATCGTCACCGGCTGCTCGGCCGCGCCGTTGACCACGGCGGCGAAGTCCTCGGCCCGGCGGGGCAGGTGCGACCACTTCTCAATCTGGCCATCGTGCCGGACGGTGAGGGTGACCTGCGTCGGGCCGTCCCCGGCCTCGACGGTGATCGCGGTCCCGGTGAGGTCGGTGTTGGCGTCCCGGGCCGTGAAGGAGACCGTCCGCCCGCCGGCGGCCAACTGCCGGGAGGAGCGCAGCACCTGGCTGTCGTAGTAGGCGGCGAAGAACTGGCCGTTGGAGCCCCGGAAGTAGAGCACGACGTTGCCGGTGGCACTGTCCAGCAGGAACGGGCGGTCAGCGGCGCGGGCGAAGCCCAGCAGCGCGCCGGAGCCGCTCAGCCCGGTGCGGTCGACGGCGAGCTGCGGCACCGGCAGGGCGATGTCGTCGGAGCCGCGCACGCCGCCGGTGAGCCGGCCCAGTTCGTCCTGCTTGGCAGCGAGGCCGGCCTGCTGGGCGGTCAGGTCGCGGCGCAGCTGGGTGAGCCGGTCCTGCTTGGTGGCGAGGAGCTCCAGGCGCTCGGTGAGCTCGGAGATCTGCCGGCTCAGCCGGTCGGTGGTGGGGTTGGACTTCAGCGAGTTGCCGATCCGCTCCAGGAGCAGGACGCCCTCGCCGGAGTCCTTCGCCGCCGCGTAGTCGTACTGGACGATGCGGTCGCCCTGGCTGTCCCGGGCCGCGACCAGCTTGTAGCTGTGCCGGGCCACCAGGCTGTTGCCGTTCCAGCCGTCGAGCGCGAAGTGGGTGGCGGCGTTGTCCGCCTCCCGGCGGTACTGGATCAGGGGGATGTCGTCGCCGGTCCTCCGGTTGTCGACGTTCATGTCGAGTCCGGAGTTGGCGTTCCTGACGAAGCAGCAGGGGTAGCCGTTGAGCGTGGTGCCGGTCGGCTCGAAGGTCCAGACCGTCGACGCGGCCTGCCTGTCGGCGGTGCGCACCAGCGGGGCGACGCTGTCCGTTCGGTCGCCCTGCACCGCGAGGTACTGGTCCTTGCCGTCCTTCTGCAGCTTGAACCGCAGCCGGTAGCGCCAGTAGGTGACGTCACTCTCCAACTCGGTGCGCGCCTCGGCGCGTTGGCGCTCGACGTCCGGGGTCTCGGCGGTCTCCAGCTGGAGGCGGGTGATCTCGGCCTCGGTGGCGGCGATGTCCCGGGTCAGCCGGGCCACCTGGGCGTCCACCTCCCCGGCCGCGTCCACGTTCCCGCTGGACTCCGGCGCGGCCAGCACCGGCAGGGCCAGTTCCTCCGGGACCTGCGCCAGCCGGCCGTCCCGGCCCACGCCGAGGTCCAGGGTGGCGACGTAGGCCTCGTCGGTGGCCTGACCGGTCACCGGGTCGGGCCCGCCGGTGGTGCAGGCCAGCAGCACCCTGGCCTGGCGCTTGACCGGCTTGGACGTCTGGTCGTAGCCGGCGGGCGCGGCCTCCTGCTGGTGGTGCAGCAGCGCCGACAGGCCGGAGACCACCCGGCGCCCGGCGAAGGCGAAGCTGCTGCGGCTCACCCCGGAGTCCTCGCCGACGGGGGCCTCGGAGGTGACCCAGGCGGGGCCGCCGCTCAGCTTCGCGTGCCGGCCGTGATCGGTCTGGTCGTGCAGCGTGGTGCCGGAGCCCTCGTCGAAGCGGTAGTAGACGGCCAGCCCGGGTTCGTTGCCGATCAGACGGCGGCCGCGGTCGGCGGCGATCTCCGGACCGCTGCGAGGGCGGAGCCAGATCCGCACCTCATCCAGCTCGCCGCGCCCGAACGAGCGGGCGCCGCGCCCCAGCGTGAGCCCGCCGAGGCCGGCGTACGGCATGTCCGTGGTGCGGCGGCCGACTTCGACGCCGTCGCGGTAGACGACCTGCTCGCGGGTGTCCCGGGCGAAGACGCAGGCCCAGTGGTGCCAGTCGGTGTCCGTGGTGCGCTGCGGGATGTCCAGGTCGTCGTGGAAGAAGGCGAAGGTGAAGGTGTCGTCCGGGCGGAAGCCGATGTGCAGGGTGCGCAGCCGGACGCCCTTGGAGGCGCCGTGGCCGATCAGGAAGTCCTCGCGGCCGCCGGTGGCGGTGCGCCGGGCCCAGAACTCCACCGTGAAGTCGGAGTCGGCCAGGTCGAGGGCGCTGCTCGGCAGCTCGGCCACGTCGTCGACGCCGTCGAAGCGCAGGGCCGTCCCCGCCCGGCCACCCCCGCCCGCCGCGGGGACCAGCGGACGGCCGGTGAACGGGCAGGTGCCGGGCGCGCTCTCGTAGACGGCGTCCCGGTGGCGCGGGTCGGGGCTGGTCCAGGCCTGGGTGCCCTGGGTGCTGAACAGGCCGTCCCGGCCGCGCTCGACGCTGAAGCCGTCGATCCGGCCCGTGGCGTCGTTGTGCGCGAAGAGCTGCCAGCGCTCCCGGCCGTGCACGGCGGTGGGCACCAGCAGGGCGGTGAACCGGCCCTCGGAGAGGTTGCGGACGAAGGACAGCTCCTGGGTCGGCTCGACGAACGGCCGCCCCTCCATGTCCTGCGTGCCGAGGCTGTCCTTGGCGGAGTCCGGGCGGCCCTTGTGCCGGCTGCGCCGGTAGCGGACCTCCAGCACCGGCTTCAACTCGCCGCCGGCCAGCACGAAGCGGTCGCACAGCAGGGTGGCGTCGACCGCCGCGACCTTGCCCTCGCCGCCCTTGGCCAGGTAGTCGGTGCGGGCCGGGTCGCCCGAGGAACCGGCGCCGTCGGCGAGCCGGAACACCGCGTCCGGGTGGTCGGCGCGCACCGACTGGCGCAGCACGTACACGTGGGTGCCGTCGGACAGGACGTGGAAGGGGGCGGCGGCGCCGAGCCGGGCGGTGCTGGACAGGAACCGGTCCAGCTCCTGCTCGTCCAGCCGCTCCGCCGCGTCCGCCTCGACCCGGCCGCCGCGCTTGACGACGGGCATCCGCACCGCGCCCGCCACCGCGTAGCCGACCCTCGCCACCTCCGTCGGGAAACGCAACGCCAGCGGGTCCTCCGACCAGTACGCCGCGTCCGCCTCGCCCTTCGCCTCGTCGTGCTGCGACAGGTCCAGGACGCTGTAGACGATCCGCCGTTGGTCGTCCATCGCGAACGCGACCGTACTGCCCTGGTGCCGCACGGTCGTGGTGTGCACGTAGGCGCGGTCGCTGTAGACCTTCGCCAGGTGCTGCGTCTCCGTCAAGCTGCCACCTCATGCCGGGTGGCCGAAGGGCTACCGACGGCCACGCGATCAACACGGAACGTGCCCACGCTTTCACCGGACGTGACTGATCATCAAGATACTTTCGGGCCACGGAACATGGCCGATCACGCCATCCGGCCCGGGCGCTCCGGGCACTCCGGGCGGGGGGGCGGTCGCCGATAGGTCACGGCCCTGCGGGGTTTTGAGATCGGCCGCGCTCTGTGGCTGGTGGGGTCGTGGGGATCGTCCGCGCCCACCGAAAAGCCCAGACCGGGGACCAATCCCGACCTGGGCTTCGGTGTCTTCGGCGTGCTGTCAGTCGCGGGTGGTCATCGAGATCCGGGCGAGGACGGCGGTCGCCTGCGCCGGGTTGGCGCGGAGCCAGGCGGCCAGGTGCTCGCGGACGGCCTCGGCGACGCAGGCGCGGACGGGCCCGCTGCCCAGTCGTTCGCGGGTGGACCCCTCGAACTCGGGGAGATCGAGCTTCACCGACACGACCGCCGTCAGGCCCGCGCCGAACTGGGCGGGGGTGAGGTCGGGGTCGGACGGCATGAGCAACTGCTGCTCGCGGGCATGGGCGTTGAGCGCGGCCGCCAGGCCGTCGCGGAAGCCGAGCTCGTGCGTGCCGCCGTTGGTGGTCGGCCGGCTGTTGACGTAGCTTGCGACCCGCTCCTCGCGCGAGTCGCACCAACGGAAAGCCACCTCGACAGTCCCCTCCATTTCGGAGCACTCGCGCTCGAAGCCGATCACATCCGGGTGGAGGGGGGCGGCGCCCTGCTCAACGATGCGGTCCCTCGGTCCGCCCGGGAACCGGAAGCGGACGGCCCGGGGCACCGCGGGGTCGCGGTCATCGGTCAGAGTGACGTCCAAGCCCCGGTTCAGGAAGGCCAGTTCCCTGAAACGCTCGGCCAGCGCGTCGAACGAGAACTCCAGAGTCTCGAAGATCTCGGCATCCGGCCGGAAAGTGATCGCGGTCCCGCTGCCGTCGGCCGGTCCAGCGTAGGCGGGCGTCGCGACAGCCACACCTCGCTCGTACTCCAGCACCCAGCGGGCGCCGTCGCGCCGCACCTCGGCCGTCAGACGGTCCGACAGCGCGTTGACGACGGCCAGTCCCACGCCGAAGTAGCCGCCGAGCAGCGAGCGCTGGCTGCCAGGCTGCGCCCCCCAGCAGAGCACGGTCAACCGGGTCTCCAGCGTACGGCCGTCACTGTGGCCGGCGTGCTCGACCGGGACGCCCATGCCGTCGTCGGCGACGCGGACGCCACCGTCGGCGGTGAGGGTGATCTCCACTCGGCTGGCGGTACCGCCGAGGATCTCGTCCAGTGCCCGCTCGGCGGCCTCGAACACCAGGTGGTGCAGGCCGCGTTCACCGACCGATCCGATGTACATCCCTGGCCGCTTCCGAACGGCCTCCAGGCCCTCAAGAACCACGATCTTGCTGGCGCCGTACGCCTCTGCTTCCTCGCCCATGATGCCCCCTCCGAAGGTGCCCGACAAAGCTCCCCCAGCCTAGGAGATTTCCGAGAAAACACCAGGTCAGAGCCAGTTTGGCGAGGCCGCTGACGGGCTCCTGAGAGGCAACCTCGAGCGCCCGGCCGGGACGGCTGCGCACTGCCGCCGCGATCCGGCCACGGCCCCCTGAGGGGCGCCTGAGGCACTGTTCCGGGCGGCTGCGGGGCCACGAGTTCCAAGAATTTTCACGTCGCCCCGGGCGTACAGCGTCTGCCGCTGTCGGACGGGACGCCGAGATGGTGTCAGCGGCCTGTCGTACAGTCGCCACCTGTGACAACGACCCTGATGACGTACGCGGGCACCACGGGGCCCGACGCGCCGACCACCCGCACCGGCGGCGCGCCGCTGGCCCCGGCCGGGACCACCTGGCCGCAGTGCGCCACCTGCGACGGACCGATGCTCGTCGTCCAGCTCAAGGAAGGACGGGACCACGCCACAGCGATGAACTTCGGCGGCCGCGGCGAGTCCTACGCCTTCGCGTGCGAGCCCTGCGCACACGCCGTGTTCCTGCGGCAATGCTGACACCAGCAACCTCCCTCCCCCGCTCGGAGAGCCGAACCGCGCTGGAACAGCTACGCGCGATGCTTGGGGAACCCTCGCGCTGGGGCCGGGCCCGGCCCGCGATCTGGGAGGCCAGCGAGCGGTACCTCGGCTTCCGGCTGCCGGCCGACTTCAAGGCGTTCCTCGACCTGTACGGCCCCGGCTCGGTGGACGGCTACCTGACGATCGACCGGCCGATGGACACCACACCGGCCGAACTGGAGCGCCGCTGGGGACCCCCACCTGAGCGTCCGGCCTGGTACGGCGAGATCGACGAGGACTGCTGGGAGGTGGACGAGTCCGACGTCCAATCGGGCGTTCTGCTGCTGTGGGGAAGCGACGAGCACGGCAGCCGGTACTTCTTCCGCGCGGTCGAGGACGAGCCCGCCGAGTGGCGGATCATCATCAGCAGCGACGAGGTCGAGTGGTTCGAGACCGCCGGAACGTTCACCGAGTTCCTGGTGCGCTGCTTCCACCGGATCGACCGCCCCGACTTCATGGACTCCAGCTGGCCGAGGCCCGGCGCACGCTACGAAGCCCGCGAGTGAGCCCGCGCTCAACGGCCTGGGCTCCCGACTGACAGCGGCGCGTTGTGCACCAGGCCGCTTGACCCGATTCTCCTGCCCCGGCCCGAGGCTACGGATTCCCAGCCGTCTCCACCGGGTAGTGCTGCTCGGGTAACGCAGAGGCTGTAGAGGGCCGCCGTGCCGGTGTGCGCGGCAATGGACCAGGGGGTGGATTGTGGCACGCCGCAAGACGGTGGCGGAGATCCTCGCGGAGGCGTACCGCCTGAAGCAGCAGGCGAAAGCCGCGGAGGCCCGGCGAGGGACGCAGCAGCAGGCACCCGCCAAGCCCTCCGCGCCGGCTCCACCTCGCCCCCGAAAGCGGACGGTCGACCCTGCGGTCGAACACGCCCGGCTCCTGGCCGCCGGGGAGAAGCACCTCAAGCGCGAGGAAGCCACCCGTGCGAGGGAAGCCGCCCGGGTGGAGGCCGAGTTGGCCAAGCGCCAGGCCGCACGCCGTCGAGCGGAGGAGGCGAAGAAACGCGAGGAGGCCCAGGCCGAGAAGGAAGCCCAACGACAGGCCCGGCAAGCGGAAACGGCCCGCCTCAAAGCCCAGGCCGACGAGGGAACACTCCAATGCCGCTTGCGACGCGAGGAGTTGGAAGCGGTCCTGCTTCAGCGTCCCGAGGGTCTCGACCTGTGGCATCCGCACGTGGAACAGGCCTTCGCCCACGACGGCCCGCAAGGCGTCGCCAGCGTCGTGGAAGACCTCTTGAGGCGCTCTCCGGTCCCCTAGGGCTGCCGAACAGCGGCCCACGCGGTCTACGCCCCCGAGGCGCAGCAACTCCTGGTCGAGGTCGAACTCCCGAGCCACGAGATCGTTCCCACGGTGGCCTCCTACCGCTACGTGGCGCAGCGGGGTGAGGTCGTCCCCCAGCCGCTCAAGCAGGCCGAGGTCCACGAGGCCTACGCCCGGCTCGTGGCCCGCCTGGCCCTCCGCGCGCTTGACGAGGCGCTCTCCGCCACGCCGGCCGCGTTCGTGGACAGCGTCATCCTCAACGGCCGCGTCAACGCGACGGATCCGGCAACCGGCCAGGCCGTCCGGGCGTGCGTCGTCAGCGTCGTCGCCCAGCGCGAGGACTTTGCCGAACTGGTCCTGGACGAGCCGAGACTGGACCCGCAGCAATGCCTCCACCGGCTCGGCGCCACCGTCTCCAAGCACCCCCACGACCTGGAACCGGTCACACCCATCATCGAGGCGGACCTGTCGCGCTACCGCATCATCACCGACACCGCCGTGGTCGCCACACTGGACAGTCGGCCGGACCTGCTCCAGATGAACCCCTACGACTTCGAGCGGCTGGTGCGCGAACTCTTCGAAGCCATGGGCTACGAGACCTGGCGCACCCAGGGATCCCGCGACGACGGCGTGGACGCGGTCGCCATCCTGAACGACCCCACGGGCTCCAGCGTCTTCGCCATCCAGGCCATCGACCTGTCCGCCGGAGTCGTTCTGGCCAGCGGATTTCGCGGTTGTCCCACCGAGGTGTCCACCAGTGTTGTCCTGCGGCCGCGTCCACTTCCTCTGCCGCCGCCGGCTGCGGTGTTGCCCGGGCTGGGCACGGGGACGTGCTGAGCTGCTGGTGCAGCTCGGGGTGGTGGCACTGACGGGGCTGCCGATCCTGCGGCTGCCCCGGGTGGTCAGCTGAGCTGAGACGCGGGTGGTCGGCCGAGAGCTGAGCGGGACCGGCCGCGCCCGGTACGGCAGCAGGGGGGGGGGGGCGCGCGCGCGGGGGGGGGGCGCGCGCCGGGGGGGGGGGGGGGGCGGGG
>NZ_JBHWIO010000112.1:0-26252 GCF_042732075.1 Kitasatospora sp. NPDC059812 | reverse complement strand
GCGCCGCGGGCGCCACCCCCCGCCCCCCGGGCGGGCTGACGCCAACCCCCGCCGGCCGCCCGGCCGCCCGGGAACCCGGGATCGGACGATCGCGGGGTCAGGCGGTCGCGGGGTCAGGCGGTCGCGGGGTCAGGCGGTCGCGGGGTCAGGCGACGTCGAACCGGTCCAGGTTCATCACCTTGACCCAGGCCGCGACGAAGTCCGCCACGAACTTCTCCTTCGCGTCGTCGCTCGCGTAGACCTCGGCGACGGCGCGCAGTTCGGAGTTGGAGCCGAAGACCAGGTCGGCCCGGGTGCCGGTCCACTTGAGCGCGCCGGTGGCCGCGTCCCGGCCCTCGAAGGTGTGCCCGTCCTCCGAGGTGGCCTTCCACTCCGTGCCCAGGTCCAGCAGGTTGACGAAGAAGTCGTTCGTCAGGGCCTCGGGGGTCCCGGTGAGGACGCCGTGCGGGGACTGCTGGTAGTTGGCGCCCAGCACGCGCAGGCCGCCGACCAGGACGGTCAGTTCGGGCGCGCTCAGGGTCAGCAGGTTCGCCTTGTCGAGCAGCAGGTACTCGGCGGCCAGCCGGCTGCCCTTGCCCACGTAGTTGCGGAAGCCGTCCGAGGTCGGCTCCATCGCCGCGAAGGAGTCGACGTCGGTGAGCTCCTGCGTCGCGTCCGCCCGGCCGGGAGTGAACGGCACCACCACGTCGCGGCCGGCCGCCCGGGCGGCCTTCTCCACGCCGACGCCGCCGGCCAGCACCACCACGTCCGCCAGCGAGACCTGCTTGGCGCCGGACCGGGCGTTGAACTCCTGCTGCACGCCCTCCAGGGTGCGCAGCACCGAGGCCAGCCGGTCCGGCTCGTTGACCTCCCAGCCGATCTGCGGCTGGAGCCGGATCCGGCCGCCGTTGGCGCCGCCGCGCTTGTCGCTGCCGCGGAACGAGGAGGCCGCCGCCCACGCCGTGGACACCAGCTCGGACACCGACAGCCCGGAGGCGGCGATCCGCTCCCGCAGGGCGGCGACGTCCGCGGCGTCGATCTGCTGGTAGTCGACCGCGGGCAGCGGGTCCTGCCACACCAGTTGCTCGGCCGGGACCTCCGCGCCGACGTAGCGGGCGACCGGGCCCATGTCGCGGTGGGTCAGCTTGAACCAGGCGCGGGCGAAGGCGTCCGCGAGCTCCTCGGGGTGCTCCAGGAAGCGCCGGGAGATCGGCTCGTAGACCGGGTCCAGGCGCAGCGACAGGTCGGTGGTCAGCATCGTCGGGGCGTGCCGCTTGGACGGGTCGTGGGCGTCCGGGACGGTGTCCGCTCCGGCGCCGCCCTTCGGCTTCCACTGGAAGGCGCCGGCCGGGCTCTTGGCCAGCTCCCACTCGTAGCCGAACAGCGTCTCGAAGAAGCTGTTGTCCCAGGTCACCGGGGTGGCCGTCCAGGCGCCCTCCAGGCCGCTGGTGATCGCGTCCCCGCCCTTGCCCGTACGGAAGGTGCTCTTCCAGCCGAGGCCCTGCTGCTCGATCGGGGCGTCCTCGGGGTCGGGGCCGACGTTGTCCGCCGGGCCCGCGCCGTGGGTCTTGCCGAAGGTGTGGCCGCCGGCGATCAGCGCGACGGTCTCCTCGTCGTTCATCGCCATCCGGTAGAAGGTCTCGCGGATGTCGCGGGCGGCGGCGAGCGGGTCCGGGGTGCCGTTGGGGCCCTCGGGGTTGACGTAGATCAGGCCCATCTGGACGGCGGCGAGCGGGCGCTCCAGCTGGCGGTCGCCGGTGTAGCGCTCGTCGCCGAGCCAGGTGGTCTCCGGGCCCCAGTAGACGTCCTCGTCCGGCTCCCACTCGTCCACGCGGCCGCCGCCGAAGCCGAAGGTCTCGAAGCCCATCGACTCCAGGGCGACGTTCCCGGCCAGGATCATCAGGTCGGCCCAGGAGAGGTTGCGGCCGTACTTCTTCTTCACCGGCCACAGCAGGCGGCGGGCCTTGTCCAGGCTGGCGTTGTCGGGCCAGCTGTTCAGCGGGGCGAAGCGCTGCTGCCCGGCGCCGGCGCCGCCGCGGCCGTCGCTGATCCGGTAGGTGCCCGCGCTGTGCCACGCCATCCGGATGATGAAGGGGCCGTAGTGCCCGTAGTCGGCCGGCCACCACGCGTGCGAGGTGGTGAGGGCCGTCTCGATGTCCCGCTTCACGGTCGGAAGGTCGAGGGATCCGAACGCCGCGGCGTAGTCGAAGTCCGCGCCGAGCGGATTCGCCACGGCCGGATTCTTCGCGAGGATCTTCAGATTGAGCCGCTCCGGCCACCACTGGCGGTTTCCGCCGCCCTGGGTGGGGTGCGGCGCGCGCCCGTGGGCCACCGGGCAGCCACCCGTGCCCTCCGCCTGCGGCTCGGGTTCGGTAACGATGGGATCGTGGTTCTCAGACATGGAAATCCTTCCCTACAAGGCGGATCACGGTGTCTTGACTGCTACTTCCTGCTACCCAGGCTATCGCCGGAGCCGATCCTACGATGGACACGATCCACGTCAAGAACGACACCAAAGGCATATCCGATCGGGAACCGGAGCGAAGCCGCAATCACTTGGTAAAATCCTGACCTCCCATTGACCTGAATAGGTGAACCGATATGAGTGACCTGCTGGAGCGACTGCGCGGACGCGGCTGGCGCCTCACCTCCCAGCGGCGTGTCGTGGCGGAGGTCCTGGACGGCGAGCACGTTCACCTCACCGCCGACGAGGTCCACGCCCGAGCCGCCGAACGCCTGCCCGAGATCTCCCGGGCCACCGTCTACAACACCCTCGGCGAACTGGTCACCCTCGGTGAGGTCATCGAGGTCTCCACCGACGGCCGGGCCAAGCGCTACGACCCCAACGCCCACCACCCGCACCAGCACCTCGTCTGCACCCACTGCGGCACCATCCGCGACGTCCACCCCACCGACGACCCCCTCACCGCCCTCCCCGCCGACCAGCGCTTCGGCTTCACCGTCACCGACGCCGCCGTCACCTACCGCGGCCTCTGCCCGACCTGCACGGGCTGACCACGGCCTGACCACGGGCCAGGACTCCCGGTCCCGCCCGGACCGAGGACCGGCATTCCCTGCGAAGATCGAGGGATGGAACTGACGATGGTTGACGTCATACCGGGAAACGCCGCCATGGCGACCGATGTCGGGCCGCTGATACGGCAGTTGAGGCCGGCCCTGACCGCCGAGGGGTTCGCCGCCTTCGCCGCCGAGGCGCACGCGCAGGGGCTGGTCTTCACCGCCGCGTACGACGGTCGCGGGCGGTGCGTCGGGGTGGCGACCCACCGGGTGCTGGCGACCAGCCGCGGCCGGCTGCTGTTCGTCGACGACCTGGTGACCGACCGCGCGGTGCGGTCGGCGGGGGTCGGCGGGCGGCTGATGGCGGAGCTGGAGGAGCGGGCCCGGCGGACGGGGTGCGCCCGGATCGAGCTCGACTCGGGGGTGACCAACCACGGCGCGCACCGGTTTTATCACACGGCCCGGATGTCGATCGTCGCCCTGCACTTCGCCCGCGAGATCCGGGCCGGTTCGTAACGGTTCGAGGGGACGGCCGGTTCACGGCCCGCGATGCCGGCCGGTTCGCGGCCGTTCGCCGCGGCCCCGGGCCGGAGTTGACACGGAATCACGGAGTTGACGGACCCGCCGGCCTGCCCTTGACCCCCTCCGGGGCCTGGCTGGGACGATCCCCGGCATGGGCGAAACCATCAACGAGAAGCAGCCGATATTCTCCGCCGACGCCGACATTCGCATTTCCGCGACACCGATCGAGGTCTACGCGGTGATCAGCGACCTGCCGCGCAGCGGCGAATGGAGCCCGGAATGCCTGGGCGGTGAATGGACGGTCGGCGAGCCGGCCGCCGTCGGGTCCGTGTTCCGCGGCGACAACCTCCGCGGCGACGACATCGTCGCCTGGGCGCCGGTGGTCCGCGGCCGGTGGACGACCCAGTCCGAGGTGGTCACCGCGGAGCCGGGCCGGACCTTCCGGTGGGCGATACACAACTCGGACGGCCAGAAGCAGGAGAGCATCTGGGGCTTCGACATCGAAGCAGCCGAGGGCGGCGGCAGCCTGCTGACCCACCACTTCCGTATGGACTCGGCCACCCAGGGCATCAAGGGCATCACCGCGGAGATGGACGCGGCCGAGAAGCAGCGCTTCTTCGCGGAGTGGGGCGACAAGATCTCCGGCGATCTGGCCGCCTCCCTGCAGCGCATCAAGGCCGTCATCGAAGAGGCGTGACGCCGGGCGGTATCCGGCCTTTCCGCGATTCGCCCGGAATTCCCGGGCTCGTGCCCGGGCACGCGGCCATTCGGACGCCCGGGCACGCCAATTCACCTCGGACGGTGTCCCTTTCACCGCGGGTGGTGTCCATTCCATTCACGTCAGGCGCCGACGGCGCACAGCCGCGGCCCGGGAGGCGTACAGGTGCTTCTTCAACGTATCGGAAACCGGGGAATTCAGCTCGGGATGCTCTTCGAACGCGCCGCGGCCAGACACGGCGCGAACGTCCTCATCCTCGACCACGACCTCGACGCGGCACCGGAGTTGGGCCGCAGGGCGACTGTCGCCGAGGTGTCGGACCTGGTGGACGACCTGGCCTCCCGGCTCTGGGCGGCGGGGGTGCGGCCGAGCCGGCGGGTGGTGGTGTACAAGGCCGACGGCTTCGACATCACGCTGCTCGCGTGCGCGGCGGCGCGGATCGGGGCCGTCCCGGTCCTGCTGTCGCCGGCTCTGGACGGCGCGACGGTCGCCGAGCTGGTCCGCCGCACCGACCGGCCGTTCCTGGTGACCGACCAGGAGAAGCTGGAGAACGTGCTGCCCGAGACGGTCTTCGACCTCGCCGACCGGGTGGTGCTGACCTCCGGCTCGTACCAGGACGCCGTCGAACTGCGGGCGCTGGCCGGGGTGGAGAGGGTCAAACCCGTCATCATGCCGGCCGACCACCCGACCCTGATCACCCACACCTCGGGCACCACCGGGACGCCCAAGCTGGCCGTGCACACCGGGTTCAGCCTGCAGTCCCGCTACCGCCCGCAGGCCTCCGTCATCGCCCCGCTGATCCCGGGCCGGGAGACCATCGCCATCCACGTCTCCTTCGTCCACTCCCGGCTGATCACCGCGCTGGCGATCTCGCTCTACCGCGGCTTCCCGCTGGTCGTGCTGCGCGAGTCGGACCCGAAGCACGTCGGCGACCTGTTCGCGCGGCTGAAGCCGGGCATCCTGGAGGCGCACCCCAACTCCTTCATGGAGTGGGAGGAGTTGGCGCAGGACCCGCGCGGCCCACTGTCCAACGTCAAGCTGTTCAGCAGCACCTTCGACGCGATCCACCCGCGGACCGTGCACCGGTTGCTGCGCGCCACCCGGCGCCGCTCGCCGCTCTTCGGCCAGCTGTACGGGCAGAGCGAGATCGGCCCGGCCATCGTCCGCGGCTTCACCCGGCGCCGCACCCTGGACGACGACGGCCGCTGCGTCGGCATGCCGTTCCCCGGGATGACCGACGTCCGGGTGGTCAGCCGGAACGGCAACCCGCCGTCCGAGCGGAACCCGGGCTTCATCGAGGTGCGCAGCGACGGACGCATCGTCACCTATCTCGGCGAGCAGGACCGCTACGACGCCCAGGTGTCGGCGGACGGCTGGTGGCGGATGGGCGACGTCGGCTACCGCACCAAGTGGGGCTGCGTGCACCTGCTGGACCGCGAGGTCGACCTGATCGAGGGCTTCGGCAGCACCCTCGCGGCCGAGGACACCCTGTTCGGCCAGCTGCCCGGCCTCGCCGAGGTCATCATCATCCCCGGCCCGGACGGCAGGGCCGTGCCGGTGGTGTGCACCAAGGACGACGAACCACTGGACCTGGCGGCCTGGCGGCGCGCCGCGGCGTCGCTGCCACCGATGGCCGAGCCGGTCCACCGGCGGCTGGAGGAGCTGCCGAGGACCGCCACCACCAAGATCAAGCGCCTGGAGCTCGCCCGCCTGCTGCTCGCCGAAGCCCCGCAGGGCACCCGGGTGGACGTGGAAGACGTGGAGGACGTGAAGCCGTGAGTGAGCGAACCGAGCTCGTCATCGAGAGGTGCGCGTGGGCGCATGCCCCTGCCGAGCGAAGCGAGGCGGGCGCATGAGCACAGTGGGCAGCAAGGCGGCACTGGAGGTCTGCGTCATCGGGGCCGGCCCGCGCGGCCTGTCCGTTCTGGAACGGCTCTGCGCCAACGAGCGCGCAGCGCCCTCGCACGGCTCCATCACGGTGCACATGGTCGACCCGGCCGCGCCCGGCGCCGGCGCCGTCTGGCGCCAGGACCAGTCACGGCACCTGCTGATGAACACCGTGGCCTCGCAGATCACCGTGTACACCGACGACAGCTCCCGGATCGACGGCCCGATCGAGCCCGGTCCGAGCCTGTGGGAGTGGGCGGTGGAGGTCGCCGAGGCCGGCGCGGCCTCCGGGCAGGACGAGGAGTGCGTGGCCGAGGCCCGCGCCCTGCAAGCCGACAGCTACCCCACCCGGGCGTTCTACGGGCGCTACCTGAACGCGAGCTTCCGCCGGGTGGTGGACGGCGCGCCCGCGCACGTCACCGTCCAGGTGCACCGCTCGCGGGCGGTGGCGATGGCGGACACCCACGGTGTCCCCGGCGGCCCGCAGGGCATCCGCCTGGAGAACGGCAGCCGGCTCAACCGCCTGGACGCCATCGTGCTCGCCCAGGGCCACGTCGCGGCCCGGCCGACCCCGCACGAGGAACGGACGGCGAGCCTGTCCCGGATCCACCACCTCACCTACATCACCCCGGCCAACCCGGCGGACCTCGACCTGAGCGGCATCCTGCCGGGCCAACACGTCCTGTTGCGCGGCCTCGGGCTGAACTTCTTCGACCACATGGCCCTGTTCACGGTCGGCCGGGGCGGCGCCTTCGTCCGCGTGGACGGACGGCTGGTGTACCGGCCGTCGGGCCGGGAGCCGAAACTGTTCGCCACTTCGCGCCGCGGCATCCCGTACCACGCCCGCGGCGAGAACGAGAAGGGCGCGTACGGCCGTTACTTCCCCCGGTTGCTGACCGCCGAGTACATCGCCGGGCTGCGCGAGCAGTCCGCGGCCGGCGAGCCGGTGCAGTTCCGCACCGACCTGTGGCCGCTGATCGCGCGCGAGGTGGAGAGCGTCTACTACGGCACACTGCTCGAAGCGAAAGGCCGCGGCGCCGAGCGGGAGCCCTTCGTCCAGCGGTACCTGACGGTCGCCCACGGCGGCGGCTTCGCGGCCCTGCTCGACGAGCACGGCATCCCCGAGTCGGAGCGCTGGGACTGGGAGCGACTCTTCCGCCCTTACGGGGACCGGGAGTTCACCGGGCCGGAGGACTTCCGCGACTGGCTGCTCGGGTACCTGGCCGAGGACGTCGAGGCGGCCCGCGCCGGCAACCTCAGCGGCCCGCTCAAGACCGCCCTGGACATCCTGCGCGACCTGCGCAACGAGATCCGCCTCGCGGTGGACCACGGCGGGCTGGAGGGGAACTCGCACCGGGACGACCTGGAGGGCTGGTACACCCCGCTCAACGCCTTCCTGTCGATCGGCCCGCCGGTCTCCCGGATCGAGGAGCTGATCGCCCTGATCGAGGCCGGGGTGGTCGAACTCACCGGCCCGGGCACCGAGATCCGGATCGACACCGAGGCGGCCGCCTACGTGCTCACCTCCCGGGCGGTGCCCCAGCCGCCGGTGCGCGCCACCGTGCTGATCGAGGCCCGGCTGCCCGAACCCGACCTGCGCCGCACCACCGACCCGCTGCTGCAGCACCTGCTGAGCACCGAGCAGGCCACCGCGTACCGGATCCCGGGCACGGGCGGCACCGATTACGAGACCGGCGGCCTGGCCGTCACCAAACGGCCGTACCGGCTGCTGGACACCCGGGGCCGCGCGCACCCGCGGCGCTACGCCTACGGGGTGCCGACCGAGTCGGTGCACTGGGTGACGGCGGCCGGAATCCGGCCCGGCGTGGACTCGGTGACGCTCGGCGACTCGGACGCGATCGCCCGCTCGCTGCTCGCCCTGCCGCCCACCACCCAGCTGCCCTTCGGGGTCCGGCCGGACGCGGCCGTCACCGACCTGACCGGAGTGCTGATATGACCGACCCTGACGAGCCGGTCGCCCCGCACGGACCCGGCGACCCGCACGACGCGCACGACGCGGCCGGCATCCTGACCGACTCCGGGCTGCTCTCGCCGGTCCGCGCCGGGACGCCGGTCGAGGCCGCCGTCTGCGACCGGGCCTGGCTGCAGGCCATGCTGGACGCCGAGGCGGCGCTGGCCCGGGCCCAGGCCGGGCTGGGCACCCTGCCGAAGACCGCCGCCGACACCATCACCCGCCTGGCCCGCGCCGAGCTGCTGGACCTGCGGGCCCTCGCGGTCGAGTCCCGGGAGACCGCCAACCCGGTGGTCGGGCTGGTCCGGGCGCTGACCGGGGTGGTGGCGGCCGAGGACCGGGCCGCCGCCGAGTACGTCCACCGCGGCTCCACCAGCCAGGACGTCCTGGACACCGGCGCGATGCTGGTGGCCGCCCAGGCCCTGCGGATCATCCGCGCCGACCTCGCCCGCACCGCGCGGGCCCTGGCCGTCCTCGCCGAACGGCACCGGGACACCGTCCTCCCCGGCCGCACGCTCGCCCTGCAAGCCGTACCGACCACCTTCGGCCTCAAGGCGGCCGGCTGGCGCCGGCTCGTCCTGGACGCCGAGCAGCGACTCGGGCACGTCGCCGAGCACGGTCTGCCGGTCTCGCTCGGCGGCGCCGCCGGCACCCTCGCCGGGTACCTGGAGTACGCCCGGATCGACGGCGCGGCCGCGAACGGGGCGGCGCCCGACCCGGGCGACTACCTGGACCGGCTGCTCACCGCCTTCGCCGCCGAGACCGGGCTGGCCCGCCCGGTGCTGCCCTGGCACGCGCTGCGCACCCCGATCGCCGACCTCGCCGGAGCGCTGGCCTTCACCGCCGGCGCCCTCGGCAAGATCGCGATCGACGTGCAGTCGCTGACCAGGACGGAGGTCGGCGAGGTGGCCGAGCCCACCGCGGCCGGGCGCGGCAGCTCCTCCGCGATGCCGCACAAGCGCAACCCGGTGCTGGCCACCCTGATCCGCAGCGCCGCGCTGCAGGTGCCGGTGATCGCCACCGGGCTCACCCAGTGCCTGCTGGCCGAGGACGAGCGCTCGGGGGGCGCCTGGCACGCCGAGTGGCAGCTGCTGCGCGAGGCGCTGCGGCTGACCGGGGGCGCCGCGCACACTGCGGTGGAGCTCGCCGAGGGGCTGGAGGTCCGGCCCGAACGGATGCGCACCAACCTGGAACTGACGGGTAGTCAGATCATCTCGGAACGGATCGTCGCCGTCCTGGCGCCCCGGCTCGGCAAGGCGACGGCCAAGCAGCTGCTCACCGAGGCCTCCGGCGAGGCCGACCGCGATGGGCGGCCACTGGAGCAGGTGATCGCCGAACTGCCTGCTCTCGACGGCATGTTCGGCAGGGCCGAGCTCTCCCGGCTGTGCGATCCGACCTCGTACACCGGGGCGGCCGGCCCCCTCGTCGACCGGGCCCTGCGCGAGCCGTGAGGCCGGCCCGGCGCCGGACTCCCGAGCGATCTGCGACCAACCGAAGGGGAAGAGGAGCATGTTCCTGCAACGCGTCGGCAACCGAGGCATCCGACTGGGCACGGTCTTCGACCGCGCGGCCGCCCGTCACCCGGCGAGCCCGGTCTACCTCGACCACGACCTCGACATCGCCCCGGAGCTGGGCCGGCGGGTCACCCTGACCGAACTCGCCGATCTGGTCGACGACTTCGCCGCCCGACTGTGGGCTTCCCAGGTCCGCCCCGGCTCGCACGTGGTGATCCACAAGTCGGACAGCTTCGACATCTCCCTGCTCGCCTACAGCGTCGCCCGGGTCGGCGGGGTACCGGTGCTGCTGTCCCCGAAGCTGGACGGCACCACCGTCGCCCGCCTGCTGGGGCGGCTGTCCCGGCCGACGCTGCTCACCGACGCGGCGAAGCTGGAGCAGGAACTCCCGTCCGAGGTGTTCGACCTGACCGAGCGGGTGCTGGTGGCCACCGGGGAGTTCCCGGGCGCGACCGCGCTGGCCGGGCTGGCCGGGGTCGAGCGGGTGGCACCCGTGATCATGCCGCAGGACCAGCCGGCCCTGATCACCCACACCTCGGGCACCACCGGCCTGCCCAAGCTCGCCGTCCAGACCGGCATCACGATCCAGGCCCGCTGCCGCCCGCAGTCGGTGCTGCTCGCCCCGGTCGGGCGGCACGAGCCGATCGCCGTACACGTCTCCTTCGCCCACTCGCGGATGATCAGCGGAGCCGCGCTGTTCGCGCTGCGCGGCCACCCCATGATCATCCTGCGGGACGACGAGCCGGAGCACGTCGCGAAGCTGTTCGCCCGGATCCCCCCGGGGGTGATCGAGTCCCACCCCAACACCCTGCTGAGCTGGGAGGTCCTGGCGGACCACCCGGCGAAGCCGCTGGCCAAGGTCCGCTGCTTCAGCAACACCTTCGACGCCATCCACCCCCGCACGGTCGACACCCTGCTGGGCGCGTCCGAGCGCAGCCTGCCGTTCTTCGCCCAGACGTACGGGCAGAGCGAGACCGGCGCCATCGCCGCCCGCACCTACACCCGGCACCGCCGCAGCGGCGCCGACGGCCGCTGCGTCGGGCGGACCTTCCCCGGGATGACCGAGGTCCGGGTGGTCAGCCGGGACGGCCGGCCGGTGACCAAGAACTCCCCCGGCCACATCGAGGTGCGCAGCGGCGGGCAGATCGTCACCTACTTCGGCGAGCGGGAGCGCTTCGAGGGCCAGTTCTCGCGGGACGGCTGGTGGCGGATGGGCGACCTCGGCTACCGCACCCGGTGGGGCTGCCTACACCTGCTGGACCGCGAGGTCGACGAGATCCCGGGGATCAACAGCACCCTGGACCTGGAGGACAAGCTGTTCACCCGGCTGCCCGAGCTGCTGGAGGTGATCATCGTGCCCGGCGGGGACAAGGCCCCGGTGCCCGTGGTCTGCACCCGGGACGACCAGCCGCTCGACCTCGCCCGCTGGAACCGCGCGGTGGCCGGCCTGCCCACACTGGCCCCGCCGGTGCAGCGCCGGCTGGACGAGCTGCCGCACACCGCCACGACCAAGGTGAAGCGGCTGGAGCTGGCCAGGGAGCTGGCCACGGCCGAGGAGGCCTGAGCCGACGCTTTTCAGGAGGGGCCGACGCGTGTCAGGAGGGGCCGATGGCCGGCAGGCTCCGCAGGACGGACCGCAGGTCCCCGGGCCCGAGCCGGACACCGAAGTCCTCCGCGAGGACGGCGGCGTACCGCTCGTCGGTGAGGTCCGCAGCCTCCGTCGTGCCGTCGGCGCGGCCGACGACCAGCCGCCGGCCGTCGAGGGAGAGCCGGCGCTGCGGCGTGATCCTGGACAGATAGGCCCGGCCGGTGAACGGGGAGCGCTCGTGGGTGGAGGTGTAGTGGTTCATCACCACGCAGTCGACCTGGTGCAGCGGCAGGCCCGTCTCGAACCGGTAGAGCGGCAACCACCCGTCGGGGCAAAGGAGTTCGAGCACCCAGCAGTCCGGCTCCGAGCCGACCCGGCGGAGCCGGTGAGTCCAGCCGTCGGGCTCGGCCAGGGCGCCGTCGGTCAGCGGCAGCGGCTCCAGCGGCCCCTTGTCGCCGAAGCCGACGTCGGCGAGGAAACGCGCCTGGCCGACCGTCACCAGCAGCACCAGGTGGGTGCGTGGCAGCGGTCGGCCGGCGTTCAGCAGGGCTCGGGCGGCGAGCCTGGTGACCTGGAAGCCCAGGCGTTCCAGCACTGCGGCGAAGAGCAGGTTCTGTTCGAAGCAGTAGCCGCCGCGGCCGCCGGCGACCAGCTTGGCCTGGACGCGGTCCAGGTCGAGCGGGACGCCGCGGCCGAGCGGGATGTCGAGGTTCTCGAACGGGAGGGCCAGCAGGTGGGCGCGGTGCAGCCGGCGCAGCGTCCCGGGCTCGGGGGGCAGCGGGCCGGGGACGCCGGTGCGGGCCAGGTAGGCCCCGACGTCGAGCAGTTCCGCTCCCCATTCGCCGGTGGCGCGGTCATCGCCCATCCTGTCGGCCCCTCTCCCGTGCGCTCTCCCGGAGACTACCCGGCAAGGATCGCCCCGGCACGGAGGACCTCGGCGATCAGGCCACCGACGATCCGGGGGCCGTCCTGGGTGAGCACCGACTCGGCGTGGAACTGCATGGACGCGAAGTGCGGGCCGCGCAGGGCGTGCACCTCGCCGGTCTCCCGGTCGCGGGCGGCCTCGACGGTGCCGACGCCGTCCACGTCGACCGTGTCGTGCGGGCTGATGGCGGCGAAGGTGTTGTAGAAGCCCACCCGCTCGCGAGCGCCGAACAGGTCGATCTCGCGTTGGACGCCCTGGTTGGGGACGTCCCGGCGGCGCAGCGGCAGGCCGAGCAGGGTGGACAGCACCTGGTGACTGAGACAGACCGCGACGAACGGGCGCCGCCGGGCGAGCAACTCGGCCACCGCGGAGCGCAGACAGGCGATCTTGGGGTGGTCGGCCTGCCGCGGGTCGCCCGGCCCCGGGCCCATCACGACCAGGTCGAAGCCGTCGAAGGCGTACTGCTCGTCGAATCGACGGATCGTCACCTCAAGCCCCAGCGACTGGAGTTGGTGGCCGATCATGGCGGTGAAGGTGTCCTCGGCGTCGATCACGAGCACCCGACGCCCGGCGAATTCGGCGAGCCGCCGGGCGCGGTCCGCGTCCTCGGCCAGCCAGAAGTCCGAGATGCCGGTGTTGCGCCGCTCCAGCGCGGCCAGTACCCGGGGGTGGCCGGCGAAGGTGCGCGGGCCTCCGGCTTCCAGCGCGGCCAGCAGCCCGGCCGCCTTGGCCCTGGTCTCGGCGACCTCGGAGGCCGGGTCGGAGTGGCGCACCAGGGTGGCGCCGACTCCGATCCGGATCCGGCCGGCGGTGTCGATGTCGGCGGTGCGGATCAGGATCGCGGAGTCCATCGTGCGCCCGCCGTGCTCGTCCCGGCCGATCAGCGCGGCCACGCCGCTGTAGTAGCCGCGCCCGGCGGGCTCGTAACGGCGGATGACCCGGGCGGCGCTCTCCAGCGGGCTGCCGGTGACGGTCGGGGCGAACATCGTCTCGCGGAGGATCTCGCGCGGGTCGCGGTCGGTCCGGCCCTCGATGAGGTACTCGGTGTGCGCGAGCCGGGCCATCTCCTTGAGGTACGGGCCGACCACCCGGCCGCCGCCCTCGCAGATCCGGGCCATCATCTTGAGCTCCTCGTCGACCACCATGTAGAGCTCGTCGGCCTCCTTGCGGTCGGCGAGGAAGTCCATCACGCCGGCCAGGGTGGGGCCGGAGGCCGGGTAGCGGTAGGTGCCGCTGATCGGGTTCATCACGGCGACGCCGTCGGCCAGGCTGATGTGCCGCTCGGGGCTGGCGCCGACGAATGTCCGCTCCCCGGTGTGCACGACGAAGATCCAGTAGGCGCCCGCCTCGCGCTCCGTCAGCCGGCGGAAGAAGGCCAGCGCGGCGTGCAGGGTGTAGTCGCTGATCTCGGCCAGGAAGGTGCGGCGGACGACGAAGTTGGCGCCGACGCCCTGCCCGATCTCCTCGGCGACCACCCGGCGGACGATGTCGGCGTACTCCTCGTCGCCGAGGTCGAAGCGGGCGCCGGTCAGCTCGGTGGGCCGGTCCGGGATCAGCGCCAGCGCTTCGTCGAGGTCGACGGTGGCGTGCTCGGTCACCGTCATGGCGAGCAGCGGGGCACCGTCGTCCTGGGCCTCGAAGCCGCGCTCGGCGATCTGCCGGTACGGGACCAGGACCAGGACCTCCGGGCCCGGGCGGCCGGGCTCGGGGCCCAGCGGGACACCGTCCAGCGTGTGCGCGGTGGCGACCTCGCCGAACAGGACGTCCAGCGTGCCCGGGCCGGTGGTCTCGGGCCGGTGCAGGAGGGCGAAGGCGGGCGGCCGCTCCGCGAGCACCCGGCGCAGCAGTTCCTCGGTCGTCCGGTCCGTCGTCCGCTCGCTTGCCCGGTCGCTCGTCCGGTCCGTCGTCGGCTCGCTTGCCCGGTCCGTCGTCCGGTCGGTCATGCGAAGGTCTCCTTGGCGGTGATCAGCATCGCGCAGCGCGCGGCGGCGTACTCCAGGGCGAGCCGGTGGTGGGCGGCGGAGAAGTCCGCGACGGCGTCGGCGACCAGGAACGGCCGGATGTCGTTGGTGAAGGCGTCGACGGCCGTCATCAGTACGCCCACGTGGGCGTACACGCCGCACAGGATCAGCTGGTCGCGGCCCTCCTCGCGCATCCGCTGGAGCAGGTCGGAGCGGAAGAAGGCGCTGTAGCGCCACTTGGTGAGCAGCCAGTCGCCGGGGGCCGGGGCGAGCGACTCGACGACCTCGCGGTCGACCGGGTCCATCCGCATCCCGGGGCCCCAGAAGTCCAGCAGCAGCCCGCGCTGTTCGGTGGTCATGCCGCCCGGCTGGGCGGTGTAGGCGACCGGCACGCCGAGCTCGGCGGCCTGGCGGCGCAGCAGGGCGGCGTTGTGCAGCAGCTCCCGGCCGGGTGCCTCGTCCGCCGGGAAGGGGCGCAGGAAGTAGCGCTGCATGTCGTGCACGAGCAGCACCGCGCGGTCCGGGCGGACGGTCCACGACACGGTGTTGTCGGGCAGCTCGCCCGCGGTCGGCATCGGATAGGGCTCGATGGTCGGAATGCCTGCCATGCGGTGGACTCTCCTGGGGGAGTGGTGAGTTGGGCGAGCCGGTCAGGCGCCGAGGCCGGCGCCGCCGTCGACGGTGAGGTCGTGCAGGGTGATGTGGCCGGCCGCGTCGGAGAGCAGGAAGAGCACGGCGGCGGCGATGTCGGCGGGGCTGGCCAGCTTGTTGAGCGGGATGCCGACCCGGAAGGCGTCCGCGCGACCGTGCAGGGTGCCCTGCGGGCCGGATTCGTCGTGCCACATCGAGGTGAGCATCGGGGTGTCGGTGGATCCGGGGGCGACGAGGTTGCAGCGGATGCCGTACCTGGCGACCTCCAGGCCGAGGCTCTTGGTGAACATCGTCGCGGCGGCCTTGGAGGCGGCGTAGGCGGCCATCTCGGTGCGCGGGGTGCGGGCGGCGTTGGAGGCGACGGTGACGATGGCGCCGCGCCCGCGCGGGATCATCCGGTCGACCACCGCGCGGGAAACGTGGAAGACGCCGTTGACGTTGACCGCGAAGGTGGCCGTCCAGTCCTCGACGGAGAAGTCCCGGACCTCGCCGAGGCGCAGCACCCCGGCGGCGTTGACCAGTTGGTCCACCGGCCCGAGTTCGCGCTCCACCTGGTCGACGAGCAGGTCGACGGCGCGGTGGTCGCTGACGTCCACCGGGTAGGCCTCGACCCGCAGGCCCTCCTCGGCGAGGGCGGCCACGGTCTTGCGCAGGCCCTCCTCGTCGCGGTCCGCTGCGGCCACCGCGGTGCCCTGTTCGGCCAGGGCGCGGACCACGGCCGCGCCGATGCCGCCTGCTGCCCCGGTGACCAGGGCGATCGTGTTCGTCACTGCCGGACCTCCCTCGGGGCCGGCGCGCGGCCGGCCCGTTGCTCTCTCGGTTGCTCTCTCGGTGTGGTGGTGCGTGGCGCCGTTCCGGGCGCGGCGGTTCAGCCCTCCCAGGCGGAGACCACGGTGATGGCCTGGCCGGGGTTGAGCCGGGGATCGCAGAAGCTGGTGTACTTGTCGCCGACGTGCGCCATCCCGGAGGCGTCGTGGGCGCACTCGGTGACGTCGTCGGGCGTGGTCTCCAGGTGCAGGCCGCCGGCCACGCCGCCCTCGGAGCGGACGGCGTACTGGAAGTGCTGGATCTCCCGGACGACGGTCTCCACGAAGCGGGTCTTCAGCCCACCGGGCGTGGTGACGGTGTTGCCGTGCATCGGGTCGGTGAGCCAGATGACCGGGTGGCCGGCCTCCCGGACGGCCCTGACCAGCGCGGGCAGCCGGTCGGCGACGACCTCGGCGCCCATCCGGGCGATCAGGGTCAGCCGTCCGGGCTCGCGGCGCGGGTCGAGCCGCGCGCACAGCTCCAGCAGTTCCTCGGGCGCCATGCCGGGGCCCACCTTGCACGCGACCGGGTTGGCCACGGACGCGAGCATCGCGACGTGGGCGCCGGCCACGTCGCGGGTCCGCTCGCCGATCCACGGCCAGTGCGTGGACGTCAGGAGGCTTTCGGTGTAACTGATCTGACGGATCATCGGAACTTCGTAGTCGAGCAGCAGCGCCTCGTGGCTGGTCCACACCGGCGGGCTGAGCGGCGAGCGGCGGTCCGGATCCGGCCAGCCGAGGTGGGTCATCGCCTCGGCCGCCGCCCAGTAGCAGTCGAGCAGCCGCCGCGGGTCGGGGCGGCGCAGCTCCGGGTCGGGTTCGGGGCTGTTGACCAGGTGGCCGCGGAAGACCGGGATCTCCAGGCCGCCGACGAACTCGGTCGGTTTGGAGCGGGGCTTGGCGAACTGGCCGGCCATCCGGCCGACCCGGACCACCGGCCGGTGGGTGGCCATCGTGACGATGCCGGCCAGGACGTCCAGCAGCCCGGTCTTGCGGGCGACGTCGCCCGCGGTGCACTCCGCCGGGTCCTCGGCGCAGTCGCCGATCTGTACGACCTGGGCCCGCCCGGCCGCGACCTCGGCGAGCACGGAGCGCAGCCGCCGGACGTCGGCCGGGCCGACCAGCGGCGGCAGACCGGCCAGCCGGTCCTTGATGTCGGGAAGGTGCTCGTGGTCGGCCCAGTCGGGCTGATGGAGTGCGGGCCGGGACAGGAGCGCGGACAGGGCGGTGACCATGGGTGTCTCCCAGGGCGAAGGTGCGCCGGCTCGGCGGCGCGCACGGAAGGGCGTCGTGGCGAGGCTGTGGATGGCACGGGTCGGGGAGGACCGGCGGGCCCGCGGCCCGGGTCCCGGTCCGGCAGCGGTCCGCCGGCCGCCGAACGGCTGAGGCTCTTCCAGATCTTGTGGCGTGCCGCCAGGTGTCGCCAACGCCCGCCCCCGCACTTCGTCAGGTGGCGGATACTCCATCAGGTGGCGGCACACTCCGTCAGATCTCGCCCGGGGACGACGAAGAACGGTGACGGCAGACCCTCGAAGAGGTCCGCCCGAGGTGGCGGACCGGCGAGATCCGGCCATGGAACGGCTCGGGCGCGCGACCCGCCCGGACGCCGTACGGCACGGCCGGACCCTGGTGGCCCAGGCCTACCCCGGGGGTGGGCGGACCACCGTGCGCCGGCGCCTCGCGGCACATGCCGAAGCCGGCGCGGCAGGTCGGGTCGCCGGACCCGGACGTCAGAAGCCGGTACCGGGTGCCGTCTCGCGGGCGGCCCGGCCGCGCGCCACGGCCACCTCGATCAACATGTGCTCGACCTCCTGCTCGCCCTCCGGGAAGACGCCGCCGCGCACCACCCGCAGGGTGCGCCCGCATTCCTCGGCGATCCGGCGCAGCGCCGTCAGGTCGCCGCGCTCGCTGAAGTGCAGCAGCACCGAGCCGCCCGGAGCCAGCCGGCCCGGAGCCTCGACGAGGAAGCGGCGGTGGGCGGCGTAGCCCGGGTCGACGTAGCCGCGCTCGTGCATCGTCCGGTAGCGGTAGTCCTCCGGCGCGAGCACGTAGTTGGAGTGCCAGAAGACGGTGTCGAAGCGCTCCTCGGGCGCGAGCGCGGCGAACAGGTCGCTGTGCACGCTGTGGACGCGGTCGGCGACGCCGTGCCGGTGGGCGTTCATCTCGGTGTTGCGGACGGCGGCCTCGTTGATGTCGCCGGCCACCACCCGGGCATGCCCGGCCAGTGCTGCGGCCACCGCGATGACGCCGGTGCCGCAGCCGATCTCCAGCAGCGAGCCGGAGCGCCCGGCGGCCCGCGGGTCGTCCAGGCCGAGCAGGCGCATGGAGATCTCGGTGGTGGGCGAGTAGACCGGGGCGAAAATCCCTGGCAGCAGGTCCCATTCACGGCCGCAGAGCCGGAAGGTCGCGGGCCGGTGCGCGTGCTCCAGCGCGGCCCTGCTTCGTTCCAGCGAACGGCGGTAGTCCTGTAGCGCGTTCATGCCGTCCGCCTGTGCTCCCACCGCGCCAGCTGGGCGTTGTCGCCCGGACCACCTCCCTGGTGGCCACCGCTTCATCCTCCTCAACCGGCACGGGCGGCGGGAAGGTGACCCGGCAACACATCGGGGACCACTCGGCGGTGCCCTCTCCACCGTCCACACCGTGGAATCATCCGAGCCCCACCCAAAGTGACATGATAAACACGTTGTAGCACCTGGCATGTGCCAGGCAAAACGGCTGGTATGTACGGGTGGGGGATAAGAGATGGCCCAACAGGGGGTCCGGAAGCGGCCTGACGCGCTGACCGTACTGACCTTGCTGGTGGCGGAGGCACCACCGGCGCGCATCGAGTCACTGCTCGCCGAAGCCGCCTGTGGCGGCGCCCCCGAGGCCGAGACGGCCGCACTCGAGCGGGCCGTCCGGCTCGGACTGGACATCTGCGCCCAGCGCCGCGGGCGCCAGCAACGCGAAGCGGGCCTGTCCGCGCTGCTCGACACCGCCCGGGACCTCCTCGTCCCCGACACCCTCGACGGGGTGCTCAAGGCCGTCACCCGGCGCTCGCGTCTGCTCCTCGGCGCGGACATGGCGTACGTCAGCTTCCCCGGACCGGAGGACGGCCTGTCCTACATCCGGGCGTCGGACGGCCACACCTCCACCCTCAACGTCGGCCTCCAGCTGACCGGCGGCTCCGGACTCGGCCACGCCGCCGTCGCCAACCTCGCGCCGGTCTGGACCCCGGACTACCTCGACGACAACCGGATCCAGCACAGCACCGACATCGACGAGGTGGTCCGGACCGAGGGGCTGCGCGCGATCATGGCCGTCCCGCTGAGCTACGGCCCGCACCCCTTCGGCGCGCTCTACGTCGCCGACCGCAATGTGCGGCACTACACCCCGGAGGAGATCTCCACCGCGAACCTGCTCGGCGAGCTCGCCGGCCTGGCCGTCCAGCGCACCCTCGTCCTCGACGACGCCAAGGCCACCGTGCAGACCCTGCGCGAGGAGCACGGACGCACCACCGAGTCGCTGCGGGAGCTCAGCGAGCACCGGCGCATCCATCACGAGCTGATCGAACGGGCGCTGACCGACTGCGAACTGCACGGCCTCGCCGAAGCCGTGAGCCGGAACCTGGGTGGCGCGCTGCGGATCCACGCCGCGGACGGCACCGTCCTGACCACCACCGGCCGGATGCCCGAGACCGGACCCGCCGCCGCGGAGGTGCACGCCGCCAAACGCCCGGTCCACACCGCGGACGGCCTCTGGGCGGCCCCGGTCACCGCCGGAGGCGAGATACTCGGCACCCTGGTGTTCCGCCCCGAGGACCTCCCCGCGGCCGGCATCGACGAACTGCTGCACCTGGCCGCCCAGGCGGTGGCGGTGCAGCTGCTGCGCACCGGCGACACCACCGTCGTGCAGGGCCGCGCCCACGGCGAGCTGCTGGAGGACCTGCTCACCAGCGCCCAGCGCCCGCCGCAGCAGTTGGAGGAGCGCGCCCGCCGGCTCGGCATCAACCTGGCCACGCCGCACGTGGTGGTGGTCGTCCGCCCCGAGGCCCGAGCGGTCGGCCGGGCCTGCGCCCTGGCCACGGGCCTGGCCCAGCGACTGAACGGGCTGCGGGTCGGGCACGGCGGCAACGCCGTGCTGCTGCTGCCCGGCACCGACGCCGGCGCGACGGCCCGGGCCGTCCTGAACGAACTCGCCCCGCTGCTCAGCGAACCGGTCACGGTGGCGGCGGCCGGGCCGGTCGCGGACGCCGCCTCGGTCTTCCACTGCCACCAGGAGGCGCTGCGCTGCCTGGAGGCGATGATCGCCCTCGACACCACCGGCCGCTCGGCCTCCCCCCGCGAGCTGGGCTTCCTCGGTGTCCTGCTCGCCGACAACCGGGACGTCCGCTCCTTCGTCGACTCGGTCATCGGTCCGGTGCTCGAGTACGACCGGCAGCGGTTCACCGACCTCGGCCGCACCCTGGACGCCTACTTCGAGACCGGAGCCAGCCCCACCCGGGCCGCCCAGAAGCTGCACGTCCACCCGAACACCGTCGCCCGCCGCCTGGAACGCATCGCGGAACTGCTCGGCCCCGACTGGCAGGACCCCGGCCAAGCCCTCGAAGTCCAGCTCGCCCTACGGCTCTCGCGCGTCCGCGACCTCCTCATCAAGGACGGCCCGTCGGCGGGAGTCGGCCAAGGAACCTAGGGCGCGGGCGCGAGTTCGACGACGGACCCTAGCTCACCCGGCGGAGCGAGCGGCCGCCGGTGTGGGAGAGGGCCACGACCGCGTGTGCGGCCGAGGCGAGGGTGACATGGCGGTGCCAGCCGTTGAAGGAGCGGCCGGTGTAGTCGCGGATACCGGTGCGGTCCGCGATCTCGTCGAAGTCCCGCTCGACCCGGCCGATCCGCAGGCTCAGCCGGAACAGCTGGGCCGGCGTGGCGTCCGGGATGTCGGCCAGCCACAGCTCCTGCGGCCAGCGCCGGCCGGAGCTGCCCGCGCCGAGCAGCAGCAGGTCGCGGTCCGGGCCGTCCGGCCTGCGGTTCACTCCCAGGGGGCGGGCCGCCCCGGTCACCGTCCGCACCCGGACGGCACCGACCAGCGCGGTGCACAGCCCGGCGTCCTGGCCGTGGTCGGTCCAGGTCACCATCCGCCTGCGGTCCCGGCACGCCCCGATGATCCGGTGGGCCGGCATCGCCTCCACGCCGTGCCCGGCCCCCTCGGCCGGGCGGAGCGGCAGCGTGCTGTTGATCCGCACGAGGAACGGCACCCCCGCCGCGCGCAGCCGCCGCAGCGCCTTCATCCCGTCCAGCTCCCGGACGTCCATCACGACCGGCAGCGTGGGCAGCCGCCAGTCCGAGGTCAGCTCCAGCACTGCCTCGACCGAGCAGTCGCCCAGCGTCCGGGTGTCCACACTCGCCGGGATGGACGCCTGGCTGCGCCGCGGCACGTCGTCCAGCCACGCCCGGGACAGGTGCAGCCGCCAGTTCACCGGCATGCTCACCTCCTCGGACGCCGCCCAGACGCCCACCGCCTGCTGCGCGTTGAGCACCTGGCCGAGCGAGGAGATGAACCTGCGATCCACGCCCACCGAGTGCTCCCCGGCCTTCGGGATGACCGTCTGCTGCACCACCCAGGCCTGCGGCGGCGCGACGGACGTCACGTAGTGCGCCAGCGCGGCGCGCACCGGGTCCCACTCCCAGGTGGAGCTGCTGATGAAGTGGTGCAGGTTCTGCTCCGTGGCCTGCCCGCCGATCAGCCGCGCGATGTTGCGCACCGACTTGCGGCCCTCCGCGCCCAGCAGTCCGCGCAGGTACTCCACGCCCTTGCGGCGCTGGTCCGCCCGGGGCAGCGACGCGAACAGCGCCGGGCACAGCTCCGAGAGGACGATGTCGTGGGAACTGCCGACGCCCGGCTTGCGCCCGGGCGTTCGCGTGTCCCTGATGTGCAGGGCGAAGTCGCTCATCGAGATCCCCAACCTCTACATGGCAGACGCATCTTCAGATGGGTCGACGGTATGCAGAGGGCTCGGGCCGGGCCCAGGTGCACCGGACACACGGCTGCACGCGCGGCCTATGGCCGGACCACCGGACGGAGCCCGCGAGCAGGCGCGATCGCCCCCGGAGCCGCCCGGCGGGGTGTGCCGGGGCCATCAGGGGCGGGCCGACCGCGCGCGAGTTGACGAACAAACGACTTCCGTGCGGCACCCCGGCGCCGACCGGTGGAAGACTCTCCGAGCATGCGAGCAGCCTTCATCGAGGCCCTCGGGCCGCCCGAGAACATCCGCTACGGCGAACTTCCCTCCCTCCGTCCTGGGCCGACCGACATCCTGGTCGACGTCACGGCCACCACCGTCAACCCGGTGGACACCTTCGTCCGCTCCGGCCTCTTCCGCACCCCGGTCGAGTTCCCGTTCGTGATCGGCCGCGACCTGGTCGGCACCGTGGCCGCGGCCGGGCCGGCCGCCCCCGGCTTCGCCGTCGGCGACCGGGTGTGGACCAACAGCCTCGGCCACGGCGGGCGCCAGGGCGCCGCCTCCGAGCAGGTCGTCGTCCCCGCCGACCGCCTCTACCACCTCCCTGAGGGCGTCCTCCCCGAGGAGGCCGTCGCCGTCGTCCATCCGGCCGCGACCGCCTACCTCGGCCTGTTCACGCACGGCCGCCTGCGGGCCGGTGAGACCGTCCTGGTGGCTGGCGCGGCCGGGAACGTCGGCTCTGCCCTGGTCACCCTCGCCGTCGACGCCGGGGCCCGGGTCGTCGCCACCGCCTCCGCCCGCGACCTGGAACAGTGCCTCGCCCTGGGTGCGGCCGAGGCCCTGGACTACCGCGATCCGGACCTCGCCGAACGGCTCGCCCAGGCCTGCCCCGGCGGCGTCGACCTCCACCTCGACACGTCCGGGGAGAACGACCTGGCCACCGCCGTCGACCTGCTCGCCCCGCGCGGACGGATCGTCCTGCTGGCCGGCGCCCGCTCGCGGCCGATCCTCCCGGTCGGGCCGCTCTACATGAAGGACTGCTCGATCGCCGGCTTCGTGATCTCGCATGCGACCAGCACCGAACTGGCCGAGGCCGCCGTCGCCATCAACCGCCTGCTCGCGGCCGGACGGCTGCGCCCCCTGGCGGTCGAGACCCTTCCGCTGAGCGCCGCCGCCGAGGTCCACGGCCGAATGGAACGCGGCGAGCTGCACGGCAGAAGGGTGGTCCTCAGGCCCGATTCGCAGGCCTGACCGGACGCCTGCCAACCGTTGTACCGGAGGTCCGGCAGGGCCGCAACGCCCTCGTCGGGCCGCGACTTGACATATTCCGGGCCTCCGGCACGTCCGGCCTGCGACACAGAACCTGGACGTGTATTGTCCTGGTTATGCGAATGGGTGAAGGAGTCGAGTGGGGCCTGCACTGCTGCCTCACCCTGGCATGGCTCGACAGTGACCAACCGGTTCCGACAGCACGGCTGGCGGCCTGGTTCGACCTGCCGCCGGCCTACCTGACCAAGCGCCTACAGGCGCTGGTCCGGGCCGGCATCCTGAGCTCGACACCGGGCTCC
The DNA here is from genome assembly GCF_042732075.1 of Kitasatospora sp. NPDC059812. Classification (NCBI taxonomy): domain Bacteria; kingdom Bacillati; phylum Actinomycetota; class Actinomycetes; order Kitasatosporales; family Streptomycetaceae; genus Kitasatospora; species Kitasatospora sp. NPDC059812. The sequence goes on along the minus strand of NZ_JBHWIO010000112.1, from coordinate 3,205 downwards.
AAGGGCGGCTTCCGGCTGGGCCGACAGCCGGAGAAGATCACCCTGATGGACGTGGTCACCGCCATCGAGGGCCCCGACGACGTGTTCCGCTGCACCGAGATCCGCCAGCGTGCGGACGGCGGTGGCGCCATCGCACGGGAGTTCCGACAGCCGTGCGGGATCGCCACCGCGATGCGCAAGGCCGAACTGGCCTGGCGCCGCGAACTCGCCGGGCAGACGGTGGCCGACCTCATGGCCGCCGCGCCGGGCGGGGCCGCCGACCGCACCCGACGCCACTACGCCCGCATGACCGGCTGACCGCACGCCCGACGGTCCGGCCGCCTCACCGCGCGGCGACACCACAGCACGCGCACCGACCCGCAAGGAGAATCTGGATGTCCAGTGTCTCGATTCCGGCCGACCGGAAAGCTCCGGCCGAACCCGGCTCACCACCCCAGGGCGGCCTGTCCTCCACCCTCGTCCTCGCCTTAGGCACATTCGCCGTCGGCACGGACGCCTTCGTCGTGGCCGGCTTCCTCCCCTCCATGGCCAAGGACCTGCACGTCTCCTCGGCCACGGCCGGTCAGTCGATCACCGTCTTCGCCGCCGCCTACGCCGTCCTCTCCCCCATCCTGGCCACCCTCCTCGCCCGGCTTCCCCGCCGAACCCTGCTGATCACCGCACTGTTCACGCTCGGCATCGCCAACCTCGGCTCGGCACTGGCCCCCAACATGGCCGTGCTGATCATCAGCCGCATCATCGCCGCCGCCGGCGCCGCCGCCTACACCCCCAACGCCGGAGCCGTCAGCGCCTCCCTCGTCCGCCCCGAACTGCGGGCCCGCGCCCTCGCCGTGGTCATCGGCGGCCTCACCATCGCCACCGCACTCGGCGTGCCGCTCGGCAACGCCGCCAGCCACTGGCTGGGCTGGCGCACCGCCCTCGGTCTCGTCGCCGGACTCTGCCTGCTCGTCGCCGTGATACTGCGCCTGATCATGCCGTGGCTCCCCGGCAACGTCCGGGTGCCGCTACGCACCCGCCTCGCCGTCCTGCGCCGGCCGGCCGTCCTCGCCGTCCTGCCGCTCACCATCCTCGGCATGGGCGCCAGCTACACCGCGTACGCCTACAGCGTGCCCATGCTGGAAGCCGTCAAGGTGCCCGAGAGTTCCATCCTGTGGATGCTCTTCCTGTACGGCCTCGGCGCCGTCATCGGCAACCTCGCTGCGGGCTACACCACCGACCGCTGGGGCTCCACCAAGGTCCTGATCATCGGCTACACCGCCATGGTCGTCGCCCTCGGGGCCCTCGCCTGGCTCGCCGCCTCCGACTCCGACCTCAAGCCCGTCGTCGGCCTGCTGGTCCTCCTCTGGGGCGCCAGCAGTTGGTGCCAGACACCCCCGCAGCAGCACCGCCTGATCGAGGTCGCCCCCCAGGAGGCCCCGCTGGTGGTCTCCCTCAACTCCTCCTCCATCTACCTCGGCATCGGCCTCGGCACCATCATCGGCGGCTCCACCCTCGGCGCCGGCGCCGCGACCGTGTACGGCCTGGGCGCGGCCATCGCCGCCATCGCCCTGATCTTCCTGCTCTTCACCCGCCACTCGCCCACGAACAAAGGCTGAGGCGCGAGACACCTCCTGCGGGCCGGTCAACTCCCTTCCGGCCACCGCTTCCTGACGGTGCGGCGTCGCACCGAGCGCTGAAACACCCCTCAGCACGCGACGACCGACGACCGGCGCGGAGACAGACCCTGCTGCCCCGGTTTCCCCGACACGTCCCTGGCCGCCCAACGGCGCCGCGCACCGCAGCGGCCCCGGCCACGGACACCACCCCGCACTCCCCGCGGGACCACCACGTCGACGAAACCGAGAGATTGCCAGATGACCCAGTTGAGCGAGTCCCCCGTGACCACCCACAGCGCCGAGACCACCGAATCGACCCCCGCGCCGGTCACCCCCGACGCACGGACCACGCCCGCGGAGTCCGGGACGACCGGCGCCCAGGCATTGATCCGTGCACTCGAAGAGGTCGGAGTGGACACCGTCTTCGGCATCCCGGGCGGGGCTATCCTTCCCGCGTACGACCCGCTGATGGACTCGGCCAAGGTGCGCCACATCCTGGTCCGCCACGAGCAGGGCGCCGGCCACGCCGCCACCGGATACGCCCAGGCCACCGGCCGGGTCGGGGTCTGCATGGCCACCTCCGGCCCGGGCGCGACCAACCTGGTGACCCCGATCGCCGACGCCTACATGGACTCGGTGCCGATCGTCGCGATCACCGGCCAGGTCCCCTCGACCCTGATCGGAAGGGACGCCTTCCAGGAGGCGGACATCTGCGGCATCACCATGCCGATCACCAAACACAACTACCTGGTCACCGACCCCGACGAAATCCCCCGGGTGATCGCCGAGGCCTTCCACATCGCCGCCACCGGCCGCCCCGGCCCCGTCCTCGTCGACATCACCAAGGACGCCCTCCAGGGCCTGACAAGGCATCGGCAGATCGAGCCCTCGCTGCCCGGCTACCGCCCGGTCACCAAGCCGCACGCCAAGCAGATCCGCGAGGCCGCGAAGATGCTGGTGGGCGCCAAGCGCCCGGTCCTGTACGTCGGCGGCGGCGTGATCAAGGCACAGGCCACCACCGAGCTGCGGATCCTCGCCGAACTGACCGGCGCCCCCGTGGTCACCACCCTGATGGCCCTCGGCGCCTTCCCCGACAGCCACCCGCAGCACCTGGGCATGCCCGGCATGCACGGCTCCGTCCCGGCCGTCACCGCACTCCAGAAAACCGACCTGCTGTTCACCCTCGGCGCCCGCTTCGACGACCGCGTCACCGGCAAACTGGACAGCTTCGCCCCGCACGCCAAGGTCGTCCACGCCGACATCGACCCGGCCGAGATCGGCAAGAACCGCCCCGCCGACGTGCCGATCGTCGGCGACGCCCGCGAGGTCCTGGCCGATCTGATCGTCGCCGTCCAGGCCGAGTTCGACGCCGGCCACAAGGGCGACTACTCGCAGTGGTGGGACAAGCTCGACGAGTGGAAGAAGACCTACCCGCTCGGCTACGAGCCCGCCCCGGGCGGCCGCCTCTCCCCGCAGCAGGTCATCGAGCGGATCGGCCGGCTGGTCGGCCCCGACGCGATCTACGCCGCGGGCGTCGGCCAGCACCAGATGTGGAGCTCGCAGTTCATCCGCTTCGAGAAGCCGGGCACCTGGCTCAACTCGGGCGGCGC
>NZ_JBHWIO010000111.1:0-26849 GCF_042732075.1 Kitasatospora sp. NPDC059812 | reverse complement strand
CGCGGGGGCGCGCGCGCCGGGGGGGGGGGGGGGCCGGCGGCGGCCCGCGCCGGCGCCGCCGGCCGGGCGGGCGCGGGGGGGGGGGCCGGTGCCGGCCCGGCCGCCCCCTGGAACGACCGTTCCCGCCTGTTCCGCCAGGCCGTCCACCCGGGCGTCAACGCCTGGCGGACGTCCGGCTGGGCGAGCTGATCCGCCCGGTGCGGAGTGGGAAGTCGGCCCGTCCGACTTCCCACTCCGCACCCGTTCGGGCCCGTCCGCCCGGATTGCCCGAAAGCTGAGTACGGATACTCAGGCGCCCGGGGCCGGGCGCGGCGCACCCTGGACGTGTGCTCTGGTCAGACCCCCGCGACGAGCCCTCCCCGGAGGCCCGCCGGATGATGGAGCGGCTGCACCGGGCCGGCCGGGTGCTCGCCGCCCTCGCGATGGTGGCCGCCGTCCTCCTCCTGCTGTGACCGGCGCCCACCCGACTGCGGTGACCGCCGCTCACCCGACCGCCGCGACCGTCGTTCACCCGAACGGCGGACACCGGCACCCCCTACCCTGAGGGGCATGACCGACCAGCGCATCCTCGTCCTCGCCTCCGCCTCCCCCGCCCGCCTCGGACTGCTGCGCCAGGCGGGCCTCGACCCGCGCGTGGTGGTCAGCGGCGTCGACGAGGACGCGATCAGCGCCGCCACCCCGGCCGAACTCGCCCTGGTGCTGGCCGAGGCCAAGGCGAAGGCGGTCGCCGCCGAACTGACCGGCGGCGAGCTGGTGATCGGCTGCGACTCCGTCCTGGAGCTGGACGGCCAGGCCCTCGGCAAGCCCGCCGACGCCACCGAGGCGCTCGCCCGCTGGCAGTCGATGCGCGGCCGGGCCGGGGTGCTGCGCACCGGCCACTGCGTGATCGACACCGCGACCGGCCGGCAGTCCTCGGCGACCGCGTCCACCACCGTCCGCTTCGGCACCCCGGACGACGCCGAGATCGCCGCCTACGTGGCCTCCGGCGAGCCCCTGCACGTCGCCGGGGCGTTCACCCTGGACGGGCGCTCGGCGCCGTTCATCGAGGGCATCGACGGCGACCCGGGCAACGTCATCGGCCTCTCGCTGCCGCTGCTGCGCACCCTGCTCGCCGACCTGGACGTCCGGCTGGTCGACCTCTGGGCCTGACGGCCGGGCCCGCAGGACGGCGGCGGCCCGCCGCCCGTTCCACCGTCGTTTGAGCCGGCCGCGCGAGAGTGTGTCCGATGCCACCGGGGCACCGGACAGCGCCCGGTCACCCGCTGTGGATCCGGCCGGTTCGACCGCACCGGCCGCGACCTGCGGCGTCACCGGACGGGTGGTCGACGGGCCCCGGAAATTCATCACCGTCCGTGTGGGATAGTTCACAACCTGGGGCTACTCGCCGGTACCGCCCAGGAATCCATAAACTCGACCAGGTTCAAGAAGGGAGCCACAGTGCGCAAGGTGCTCATCGCCAACCGCGGGGAAATCGCCGTCCGCGTCGCCCGGGCCTGCTCGGACGCCGGTATCGCCAGCGTCGCCGTCTACGCCGAGCCGGACCGGGATGCGCTGCACGTCCGCGCGGCCGACGAGGCTTACGCGCTGGGTGGAGACACCCCCGGCACCAGTTACCTGGACATCGCCAAGGTCCTGAAGGCCGCAGCGGACTCCGGGGCCGACGCCGTCCACCCCGGCTACGGGTTCCTGTCGGAGAACGCCGACTTCGCCCAGGCCGTCCTCGACGCGGGCCTGACCTGGATCGGCCCGCCCCCGCAGGCCATCCGCGACCTCGGTGACAAGGTCACCGCCCGGCACGTGGCGCAGCGCGCCGGCGCGCCGCTGGTCGCCGGCACCCCGGACCCGGTCTCGGGTGCCGACGAGGTGGTCGTGTTCGCCCGGGAGCACGGCCTTCCGGTCGCCATCAAGGCGGCCTTCGGCGGCGGCGGCCGCGGCCTCAAGGTCGCCCGCACGCTGGAGGAGATCCCGGAGCTGTACGAGTCCGCGGTGCGCGAGGCCGTCGCCGCCTTCGGCCGCGGCGAGTGTTTCGTCGAGCGCTACCTGGACAACCCGCGGCACGTGGAGACCCAGTGCCTCGCGGACAAGCACGGCAACGTGGTGGTCGTCTCCACCCGTGACTGCTCGCTGCAGCGCCGGCACCAGAAGCTGGTCGAGGAGGCGCCCGCGCCGTTCCTGACCGCCGAGCAGAACGCCGAGCTGTACCGGGCGTCCAAGGCCATCCTGAAGGAGGCCGGCTACGAGGGCGCCGGGACCTGCGAGTTCCTGGTGGCGCTGGACGGCACGATCTCCTTCCTGGAGGTCAACACCCGGCTGCAGGTCGAGCACCCGGTCACCGAGGAGGTCACCGGACTCGACCTGGTCCGCGAGATGTTCCGGATCGCCGACGGCGAGGAACTGGGCTACGGCGACCCCGAGGTGCGCGGCCACTCGTTCGAGTTCCGCATCAACGGCGAGGACCCGGGCCGGGGCTTCCTGCCCGCGCCCGGCACCGTGACGCTGTTCGCGCCGCCGTCCGGCCCGGGCGTCCGGCTGGACTCCGGCGTGGAGACCGGCTCGGTCATCGGCCCGGCCTGGGACTCCCTGCTGGCCAAGCTGATCGTCTCCGGCCGGGACCGCAAGCAGGCCCTGGAGCGGGCCCGCCGCGCGCTGAACGAGTTCAAGGTGGAGGGCATGGCCACCGCCATCCCGTTCCACCAGGCGGTCGTCACCGACCCGGCGTTCGCGCCCGAGGTGCACGGCGGCGAGGGCCCGTTCACGATCTACACCCGGTGGATCGAGACCGAGTTCGACAACACCATCCCGCCGTTCGCGGGCGCGGCCGGCGACGGCGAGGAGGCCGAGGGCCGCGAGACCGTCGTGGTCGAGGTCGGCGGCAAGCGGATCGAGGTCTCGCTGCCGTCCTCGCTGGGCGTCTCGGCGGCCCCGGCGGCCGGTACGGCGGGTGCCGCGAAGGCCAAGCGCCGGGTGGGCGCCAAGAAGGCCGGTTCGGCCGTCAGCGGTGACACCCTGGCCTCGCCGATGCAGGGCACCATCGTCAAGGTCGCCGTCGAGGAGGGCCAGGTCGTCGCCGAGGGCGAGCTGATCGTGGTCCTGGAGGCGATGAAGATGGAGCAGCCGCTGAACGCGCACAAGGCGGGCACCGTCGTCGGCCTCAAGGCCGAGGTGGGCGCGAGCGTCAGCAGCGGCGCCGCGCTGTGCGAGATCAAGGACTGACGCGCTCCCTGGAGCACCGGCCGGCCCGTACCCCCTCGGGGGTGCGGGCCGGCCGCGTTCGCGCGGCGGTACGGGCCCTCAGCGCCCTCGCGGGAGGCCCAGCTCGGCCAGCCTGGCCGGCAGGCCGCCCGGACCGCCCGGACCGCCGTGCGCGCCCGGCCGGCGCTGGCCGGGCAGCGGGGCGCCGCCGGGGGGCGGGGCGGGGCGGCGCGCCAGCGGGCCGGGCTGGGTCTGGTGGACGGGCCCGCTGCCGGTGCCGTGCACCGGGGCGTCCCCGGTGGGGGCGGCGCCGAGCGGCGCCAGGTCGATCTGCACCCCGCAGTCGGCGATCGCGTCGAGTTGCCGGGCGGTGCCGTCGTCGGCGGTCGCCTGCTCGTCCGTGACCAGCCGGGTGATGTTCTCGGTGGGCACGGTCTGGAACATGGAGTCCGCGCCGAGCTTGGTGTGGTCGGCGAGGACGATGACCTCGTTGGCCGACTGCACCAGCGCCCGGTCCACGCTCGCGGACAGCATGTTGGCGGTGGACAGGCCCCGCTCGGCGGTCAGCCCGCTGCCGGAGATGAAGGCCTTGGAGACCCTCAGCCCGTGCAGGGACTGCTCGGCACCGCTGCCGACCAGCGCGTAGTTGGAACCCCGCAGGGTGCCGCCGGTCATCACCACCTCCACCCGGTTGGCGTGCGCCAGCGCCTGGGCGACCAGCAGCGAGTTGGTGACCACGGTGAGGCCGGGCACCCTGGCCAGCCTGCGGGCCAGCTCCTGGGTGGTGGTGCCGGCGCCGACCACCACCGCGTCCCCCTCCTCCACCAGGCCGGCGGCGAGGTCGGCGATGGCGCTCTTCTCCGCCGCGGAGAGGTGGGTCTTCTGCGGGTAGCCGGGTTCGCGGCTGAAGCCGCCGGGGAGCACCGCGCCGCCGTGCCGGCGGTCGAGGAGCCCTTCTGCCTCCAGTGCCCGTACGTCGCGGCGCACGGTCACTTCGGAGGTCTGGACGACGCGGGCCAACTCCCGGAGCGAGACCGCTCCGTTGGCGCGCACCATTTCGAGGATCAACTGGCGACGTTCTGCTGCAAACACAGAACCGACGGTAACCTGCGTGACCGTCTGCTTTCAGGCGTTTGCAGCTAGTAGCTGGAATTGCTCACGCAAGAGCGGCGCGTGACCGTACAATACGCGCCGTCAGCAGCCCGGGACTGCGCCCGCCGTCCGGGTGACGATCACTCCTGCGCAAAAGGCGGCCACCGATCGGCAGCCGCCCTCAACTGTGCGCCGGAGGCTCAGGATTCGCCCTCGACCCGCTTGCGGATGTGCAGCTGCCGGGCGGCCTCGGCGGTCGAGCCGGAGACCGACGGGTAGACGGTGAAGGCGCTGGCCACCTGTTCGACGGTCAGATTGGCGTCCACCGCGAGCGCGATCGGGTGGATGAGCTCGCTGGCCCGCGGGGCGACGACCACGCCGCCCACCACGATGCCGGTGCCCGGGCGGCAGAACAGCTTCACGAAGCCGTCCCGGATGCCCTGCATCTTCGCCCGCGGGTTGCCGCGCAGCGGCAGCTTGACCACGACCGCGTCCATCTTGCCGCACTCCACATCGGCCGCGGTGTAGCCGACGGTGGCGATCTCCGGGTCGGTGAAGACGTTGGAGGCGACGGTCTTCAGGTTCAGCGGCTGCACCGCGTCGCCGAGCGCGTGGTACATCGCGATCCGGCCCTGCATGGCCGCCACCGAGGCGAGCATGAAGACGCCGGTGCAGTCGCCGGCCGCGTAGACGCCCGGGGCGCTGGTGCGGGAGACCCGGTCGACCTGGATCTGGCCCCAGTCGTTGAGCTTGACCCCGGCCTCCTCCAGGCCCATCTGCGCGGTGTTGGGGATCGAGCCGACCGCCATCAGGCAGTGCGTGCCCTCGATCACCTTGCCGTCGGCGAGGGCCACCTCGACCCGGTCGCCGATCCGCTTGACGCTCTCGGCGCGCGAGCGGCCCATCACGTTCATGCCGCGGCGGCGGAAGACGTCCTCCAGCACCTCGGCGGCGTCCGGGTCCTCGCCCGGCAGCACCCGGTCGCGCGAGGAGACCAGGGTGACCTTGGAGCCGAGCGCCTGGTAGGCACCCGCGAACTCCGCGCCGGTCACACCGGAGCCGACCACGATCAGCTCGCGGGGCAGCTCCTCCAGGTCGTACACCTGGGTCCAGGTGAGGATCCGCTCGCCGTCCGGCTGGGCGTCCGGCAGCTCGCGGGGGTGGGCGCCGGTGGCGATCAGCACCGCGTCGGCGCGCAGCGACTGGACGGTGCCGTCCGGCGCGTCCACCAGCACCTCGCGGGAGCCGTCCACCGCCTGCCCGCCGCCGCCGAGCCGGCCGCGGCCGCGCAGCACGGTGACCCCGGCCCGGGTGACCGACTGGGTGATGTCGTGGGACTGCGCGATCGCCAGTCGCTTCACACGGCGGTTGACCTTGCCCAGGTCCACGCCGATGACCTTGGCCGCGTCCGCGGCCTCGTCCTGCGCGACGGTGATGCCCAGCTCCTCGTACGAGCTGTCGAAGGTGGTCATCACCTCCGCGGTCGCGATCAGGGTCTTCGACGGCACGCAGTCGGTGAGCACCGCCGATCCGCCCAGACCGTCGCGGTCGACGACGGTCACCTCCGCGCCGAGCTGCGCGGCCACCAGCGCAGCCTCGTAGCCGCCGGGTCCGCCACCGATGATCACGATCCGAGTCACGTGCACCATTGTCCCGCACGCCGGGAACGCCGCCACGCCGGGGTCCGGGCTTCTGTGCGATCGCCCAGTCGCCGCGGACCGTCCATCCACCGGGCTAGTCTTCCCCCCATGCCCCTTTACGCCGCGTATGCCACCAACCTCGATGCACGGCAGATGACCCGCCGCGCCCCGCACTCACCACTGCGCGGCACCGGGTGGCTGGACGGCTGGCGGCTCACCTTCGGCGGTGAACAGCTCGGCTGGGAGGGCTCGTTGGCCACCGTCGTCGAGGACGGGAAGGACCAGGTCTTCGTCTCGCTGTACGACGTCGCGCCGATGGACGAGGAGGGCCTGGACCGCTGGGAGGGCGTCCAGCTCGGCATCTACCGAAAGATCAAACTGCGCGCGCAGACCCTGGACGGCGACACCCCGGTCTGGACGTACGTGCTCAACGACTACGAGGGCGGCCTGCCCGCGGCCCGCTACCTCGGCCTGGTCGCCGACGCCGCCGAGAGCGCCGGCGCCCCGCACGACTACGTGATGGACCTGCGCCGCCGTCCCTGCTAGCCCTGGACCTGCTAGCTCTGGCCTGCTAGCCCTGACCCGCGGCCCAGCCGCGGGCCGTCTGCGCCAGCACCCCGGCCACCGCCGCGCGGCGGGCCGGCTCGGTGCGCAGCCCGTTGCCCAGCTCGACGTGCAGCCACGGCACGCCGAGCCCGGCCGCGAACCGGCCCTCGACGTTGGTGGTGCCCCCGAGCTGCCCGCACTTCTCCCGCCACGCCCGGCAGGCCGCGTACCCGGCCTTCCCCAGCCCCGTGGCGGTCAGCTCGGCGGCCGGGCCCGGCTGGCCGGCGCCGCTGGAGACCACCGCGTCCTGCCCGGGCAGGCTGCCCTCGTCGAAGCCGTGCACCTGGATGCCGGGCAGGCCGCGCCCGGTGAGCGCCTCGACCACCGCCGCGAAGACCGTGTCGGCGCGGTGCGCGACGTCCGAGGCACCATCCGCCCCGGCCCGGCGGTGCGCCCCGGCGAGCACCAGCACCCCGCCCGGCGCGGCCCGGAAGAGGTCCACCCCGAGCGCCTCGGTACGGGCGTCCGAGACCGGGTGGGGCACCTGCACGGACCAGCCCGTCCGGGCCGAGAGGTCCAGGTAGACCCGGCCCCAGCCGCGGCCCTCGGCGTCCGTGCCGTCGGCGATCTCCGCCACCCGGCGGCCGGTCGCCGCCTCGGTGAACTCGGTGAGCCGGTAGCCGACCCGCGCCAGCGAGCGCCCGGCCTGCTCGGCCTGCCCGTCCAGCGCGCCGAGCACGCCGTCGGCGATCGCCCGGCGCTGCCCGGCGTCCGGCGCGGTGTACGGGCCGCCTGCGGTGAACCCGGCGGTGTACCCGTCGACCAGGGCCGCCAGGTCCACCGGGGCGGGCCCGGTCGGTCCGCTCCGGCCCGCCGGGGCGCCCGCCGCAGCGCCCGCCGCCGGCCGCTCGGCGGAGCCGCGCACGGCCAGCGTCAGCACCGCCGCGAGCGCCGCCAGCACCAGCAGCACCGCCGCCGACAGCAGCAACGGGCGTCGCGAACCCCGAGTCTCCATGGCCGTCGAACCTACCGTGCCGCCCGCCGCGGACCACCGGGGGCCGCCCGGGGCCGCGCACCACGCCCGGTTCGCGGAAAGAGATCTCCAAGCGGCATCCGATCGACACCGAAACGTGACAACTTTTCGAAATCTCCTTCGTACGCTGTTCCGGCTTGACCAACTCTTGATCAGTACTTGACCGACGAGAAGGCCGGCGGACCTCCCGGGGACAGGTGCGCCGAGCCCCGAGAAGAACGAGGCCCCGTGAGCACGGCACCCAACCCGCCGCGACAGCACCGCTATCGCCGCCGGGCCGACATGCCGCTGCTGGGAGGCATCCGCCCGCCCATCGCGCTGCTGCTGGTGCTGCTGCTCGCCGTCGCCGCCATCACCGCGCTCGCCGTCGGCGGGCTGCGCGTCGACGACACCCCGCAGGCCGTCCGGGAGTCCCACCAGTACGCCGCCGAGGACACCGCGGCCTCGCTGCGCGCCGGGCTGCACGAGAGCGCCACCGACCTGCGCCGGGCCGCCGCCCGCTACGACGCCGCGCCCGCCGAGCCGGCCGCGGTGCTGTCCGCGCTCGGCCAGGCGTACCACAAGTGGCGCGGCACGGCAGTGGTCCGCCCCGACACCGGCAGGCTGCTCGCCGCCCGCGGCGAGACCGTGCCGCTGGCCGGCCTCGACCTCAGCCGGGTCACCGACACCGCGCCCGCGCCCGTCCTGGTGCCCTCCGCCGCCGGCACCCGGCTGCTCACCTTCGCCCTGGTCGCCACCAAGGCCGACGGCCGCGCCCTGCTCGTCGCCTCCGACAACCTGCGGCTGCCCGGCATCGCGACCCGCAAGGAACAGACCATCCAGGTCCTCGACGCCGCCGGCGCCGTCCTGGACAGCACCGGCGCCGAACTCGGCGCCGAGGCCGACCGCGCCGTGGTCACCGGTGCCCGGGAGCGCGCCGCCCGCGAGCGCCCGGCCCCCGGCGGGACGGCCGCCGGCAGCCTGGCCGGCAGCCCGGACGCCAAGGGCGTGCGCCGGGTCGCCGGCTACGCCGCCGTCGCCGCCGCGGGCGGGCACGACCCGGCCGCCCCGCTCGGCCTGACCGTGGTCTCCACCAGCACCGTCGACGGCAAGCCCGGCAGCCTGCGCCACCCCGCGCTCGGCCTGGCCGCCGCCGGCGCGCTGCTCGCCCTGGCCCTGCTGCTCGCGTGGTACCTGAGCCGCAGCCTCCAGCGGCCGCTGCTGCGGCTGTTCCTGGAGTCCCGCCGGCTCACCCGCGGCGAACGGCTCGACCTGCCGGTCCGCGGCCCGAAGCGGAGGGAGGCCGGCCGGATCGCCCGCGCCCTGGAGGAGCTGCGGCTGCAACTCCTCGACCCGGTCCGCCCGCCGGCCCCCGCCGCGCCGAAGCGCCGCCCCGGCACCGCGCTGCCGCTGGCGCTGTGCGCCGTCCTGGTGCTCGGCTGGTCCGGCCCGCTGCTGTTCCTGGGCGGCAACGACCCGACCGTACGGGTCCCCACCCAGGTGGTGGCGGGCCAGCGCGACCGCACCGACACCGCCGCCGACCGGATCCGCCAGGCACTCAACGAGGGCTACGCGGACCTGCGTTCGCTCGCCCCCGAACTCGCCGGCGCCTCCGTCGGCAAGGCCGACGCCCTGCTGCGCGCCACCCTCGCCGAGCACGACCGCTACCGCGCGCTGTACGTCCTCGGCGCGAACGGCGAGGTCCTCGCGCACGCCGGCGACGCCCCGCACCGCACCGGCCCGCAGGCCCTCGGCGCGAGCGGCGTGCTGCTGCTCAACAGCTCCGGCCGGGAGCCCCGGATCGCCGCCCGCGCAGCCCTCACCGCCGCCCCCGCCGACGCGGAGTCGGAGGGCGCCGCCGAGCCGCCCGGGCCCGTGCTGATCGGCGAGTTCAAGACGGACTTCCTCAGCGGGCTGCTGGTCCGCCCCGGCCTCGGCCGGGTCTGGCTGGTCGACGACCGGCAGCGGGTGCTCGCCGCCAACGAGGGCTACAGCTCCTTCGGCGAGCTGCCCGAGGGCCGCGCCAGGGCCCTGCTGGCCCAGGCGAGGAAGTCGGCCGCCGCCGAGGTGCTGCGCGGCGGCGGCGACCCGGCGCTGTTCGCCGCCGCCCCGCTCGGCGGCAACGGCAGCGTGGCCAAGCTGGGCTGGTCGGTGGTCACCGCCCACCCGGTGGCCTGGCTGCACCTGGACGAGAACCGGGCCGACCGGCGGGCCGTGCTGGCCGGCATGCTCGGCCTGGCCGCGGCCGCGCTCTGCCTCGGCTGGCTGTTCATCGCGGTCGGCCTGCCGCTGCGCCGGCTCGCGGCGAGCGCCGAGGCGCTGGCCGCCGGGGACCGCCGGACGGTGCTCTACCCCGTCCACCATGACGAGGTCGGCGCCGTCGCCCGGAGCCTGGAGCTGATCCGCCAGGAGCTGGTCCGTCAGGAACCGGCCCGCCCCCGCCGCACCGCCGCCCCCGAGTCCGTCCCCGTGCCCGCGCACGCCCGCTGAGCCCCGCCCGAAGGACCTCCCGTGCTCTTCCTCTACGTCGTGCTGCTGGTGTGCTGCGCCGTGCTGCTGGTGGCCGGCATCGTCGAGCAGCGCCGGCACTTCGCCGCGCTGGAACAGATCCCGACCCGGGTGCTGGTCAACGGCATCCGCGGCAAGAGCTCGATCACCCGGCTCTGCGCGGGCGCGCTGCGCGGCGGCGGGCTGGTGACGGTCGCCAAGACCACCGGCACGGCGGCCCGGTTCATCCACCCGGACGCCACCGAGGAGCCGGTCTACCGCAAGTTCGGCATCGCCAATGTGGTCGAGCAGATCGGCATCGTCCGCCGCGCCGCCACCTACCGGCCGGACGCCCTGGTGATCGAGTGCATGGCCGTCATGCCGGCGCTCCAGGAGGTCAACCAGACCAAGCTGATCCGCTCCACCATCGGCGTGCTGTGCAACGTCCGCGAGGACCACCTCGCCGAGATGGGCCCGACCCTGGACGACGTCGCCCGCTCGCTGTCCCGCTCGATGCCGGTCGGCGGGGTGTGCGTCACCGCCGAGCAGGAGCGCGCGCACATCCTTCGCGCGGAGGCGGCCCGCCGCGACTGCGAACTGATCGTGGTGGACCCGGAGTCGGTCACCGACGAGGAACTGCGCGGGTTCAGCTGGTTCACCTTCAAGGAGAACGTGGCGATCGCCCTGGCCGTCGCCGAACTCCTCGGCGTGGAGCGGCGGACCGCGCTGCGGGGCATGTGGGCGGCCCCGCCGGACCCGGGCGTGCTGTCCGTCGAGCGCTACCGCACCGAGGACGGCAAGCGGCTGCGCTTCGCCAACGTCTTCGCCGCCAACGACCCCGAGTCCACGCTGATGAACGTCCGCCAGCTGGAGGGCCTGGGCGCGATCCACCGCCCGCTCAACGTGGTGATCAACTGCCGCCCGGACCGGGTGGAGCGCAACGGCCAGATGGGCCAGATCGTGCCCGAGCTCGACCCGGACGCCGTGTTCCTGATCGGCCACCCCACCAGGAGCGCCCGGGACGGCATCCCCGCCGGGTGGTCCGGCCGGGTGGTCGACCTCGGCGGCGACAGGCGCGACCCGGCCCGGCTGACCGCCGAACTGCTGGCCGAACTCGGGCCGGACTCCTCGCTGGTGGCCGTCGGCAACATCCACGGCCAGGGCGAACTGTTCCTGGAGGAGCTGGCCCGGCTCGCCCCCGACGAGGCCCCGGACGCGCCCGGCGCCCCCGAACTCCCGTACCACGAGCCCGAACCGCTCTACCCCGAGCCGGTGTACGACTCCGCGTACCAGCCCGTCCACCACCCCGAACCGCTCCCCGACTCCTGGTTCGAGCCCCACCCCCGCACCCCCCACCACGGAGACCAGCAGTGATCCCCACCGAGCTCACCCCCGAGATCGCCGCCATCGGCATCGCGCTCGGCCTGGTCTTCTCGCTCGTCTGCTACCTGACCACCAACCTCTCCCCCGGCGGCATGATCACCCCCGGCTGGCTGGCCCTCACCCTGGTCGAGGACCTCCAGCGGGTGGCCATCGTGATCGGCGTGACGGTGCTGACCTACCTCGCCACCCGGGTGGTCCAGAAGCTGGTGATCCTGTACGGCAAGCGGCTGTTCGCCGCCGTGGTACTGATCGGCGTGCTGCTGCAGGCCACCGTGATGCTGGTCCTCCAGCGCGAACTGCCCACCCTGTACGCCAACCAGACGCTCGGGTTCATCGTCCCCGGCCTGATCGCCTACCAGCTGGTCCGCCAGCCCCGGGCGGCCACCCTGATGGCCACCAGCACGGTGACGCTCGCCAACTACGTGGTGCTCACCGCCGGCGTCCTGCTCGGCGCACTGCCCGGCACCTGATCCCCCCGTTCAGGAACCCCCGCCAGGAATCCCCGCAGGAACCCCCAGGAAGACCCCCCGATGCCCGTCACCCGCAAGTCCCTGCTCAGCGGCGGCCTCGCCGTGGCCCTGCTGGCCGCCAGCGGCTACCTCACCGTCCAGCTGCGCGACCGCGACCACGACCGGCCGTCGGACCCGGGCGGCGGCGCGCCGCTGATCACCAGCGCCGCCGTGCCGGGCCCCACCCAGGGCACCGCCGCCGAGTACCGCTACGAGCGGCTGGGCGGACCGGACCGCACGGTGGTCCGGGACGCCCGCGGCGGCGTGGTCGCCACCCTGACCGACAGCGCCCGCACCGCCGTCCTGGCCGGCCCGAGCCGCACCTTCGCCGAGCCGGGCACCACCACGGCCACCGTGGTGACCGACACCTGGGTCCGGCTGATGCCGCAGCCGTGGCGGCCGGGCGCCGAGCAGGAGGGCTGGTTCCGCACCTGGTTCCAGCAGTCGCTGGGCTCCACCGCGGACGACGTGCTGGCGGTGGCCACCCAGTACCTGGCCGGCGCGGCGCCGGAGAAGGACGCCAAGGGCGTGCGGTTCAAGGGCGACGCCTCCTTCGGCCCGCTCAACCCGAACGGTTCGGTGGGCAACGACCTGCGGCTGGAGCAGACCGACTTCCTCGACTACCTCGGCGTTCCGTACACGTTCGCCGACAAGGTGGCCAAGCAGCCGGACAGGACCCGGTACGGCGCCTTCGACTGCTCCGGGTACGTCCGGATGGTCTACGGCTACCGCTCCGGTTACCCGCTGCTCTCCAAGGACGTGGCCGGCCCCGGCCTGCCGCGCAGCGCCAACGGCCTGGCCCGGGTCGGCCCGGGCGTCCCGGTGCTGCCGCTGACCACCGCGCCGGGCTCGGACACCACCCTGCGGCCGGCCTCGATCGACCCGCTCCAGCCCGGCGACCTGGTGTTCTTCGAGATCGACGCCCGCACCGGCGCCCGGCTCGACCACACCGGCATCTATCTGGGCCTGGACACCGACGGCCACCCCCGGTACATCTCCAGCCGGGAGGAGGCGGACGGCCCGACCTTCGGCGACAAGGGCGGCACCGCGCGGCTGGACGACAACGGCCTGTACGCGAAGGGGCTGCGCAGCGCGAAGCGGCTCTGAACCCGGGCCCGGCCCGCACCGCCTGCGGTTCGACCCCGCACCGACCTCGCACCGACCCCGCACCGGCCTCGCACCGACTTGTACGTACCGACGAGCGGCGTCACCCGAAAGGCGCCACCGAGCTGTGCTTTCGGGTCAACCGGGTAACGATCCGGCATGCCGCGCCGGATTTTCTACGCGCGTAGTCGAATCCCGTCTATCCTCGGAGCCGTGAACGCATCTCCTCAGTCGGTCGTCTCCGCCGACCCCTACGCCGCCGCCCAGGCCGCCGCCGAGCGCCTGCGCGAGCTGACCGGTGCCGAGCGGCACGACGTCGCCCTGGTGATGGGCTCCGGCTGGGTGCCGGCCGCCGATGCCCTGGGCGAGACCGTGGCCGAGTTCCCGGTCACCGAGCTCCCGGGCTTCCCCGCCCCCGCCGTCGCCGGCCACGCCGGCACGATCCGCTCGGTGAAGATCGGCGACAAGCGCGCCCTGATCTTCCTCGGCCGCAACCACTACTACGAGGGCCACGGCGTGGCCACCGTCGTCCACGGCGTGCGCACCGCCGCCGCGGCCGGCTGCGGCATCATCGTGCTGACCAACGGCTGCGGCGGTCTGCGCGAGGGCTGGGTCCCCGGCCAGCCGGTCCTGATCAGCGACCACATCAACCTGACCGCGGACTCCCCGATCGTCGGCGCCAACTTCGTCGACCTCACCGACCTGTACTCCAAGCGCCTGCGCGCGCTCTGCCACGAGGTGGACCCGAGCCTGGACGAGGCCGTCTACGTCCAGTTCCGCGGCCCGCACTACGAGACCCCGGCCGAGGTCAACATGGCCCGGGTGATCGGCGGCGAGCTGGTCGGCATGTCCACCACCCTGGAGGCCATCGCCGCCCGCGAGGCCGGCTCCGAGGTGCTCGGCATCTCGCTGGTCACCAACCTGGCCGCCGGCATCACCGGCGAGCCGCTCAACCACGCCGAGGTGCTGGAGGCCGGCAAGGCCTCCGCCGAGCGCATGGGCGAGCTGCTCGCGAAGGTCCTTGAGCGGATCTGACGCCCGGCTGGCGCACAATCATGAGCGACGGGGCCCTCGGCCGTGATCCCCTGATCACGCCCCGCGGGCCCCGTCCGCATGTGCCCACCCCTTCTTTGCGGAACCCTCCGGCCGACCAACCGACGCACTTCCCGATGGAGCAGGCAGCCATGACGCAGGCAACCACCACCGACCTCCTCGCCCGGGCCCGAACCTGGCTGGCCGAGGACCCCGACCCGCAGACCCGCGAGGAGCTGACCGCCCTGCTCGCCCGGGCCGAGGACCCGGCGGCCGAGACGGACGGCAAGCTCGCCTGGTCGGACCTCGCCGAGCGCTTCGCCGACCGGCTCCAGTTCGGCACCGCCGGCCTGCGCGGCGAACTGGGCGCGGGCCCGATGCGGATGAACCGCGCCGTGGTGATCCGGGCCGCCGCCGGCCTGGTCGCCTACGTCAAGCAGCAGAACCTGGGCGACCTGGTCGTGATCGGCTACGACGCCCGCCACAAGTCCTACGACTTCGCCCGGGACACCGCCGCCGTGGTGGTCGGCGCCGGCCTGCGCGCCGCGCTGCTGCCGCGCCCGCTGCCGACCCCGGTGCTCGCCTTCGCCGTCCGCCACCTGGGCGCGGCCGCCGGCGTCACCGTGACCGCCAGCCACAACCCGCCGCAGGACAACGGCTACAAGGTCTACCTGGGCGACGGCTCGCAGATCGTCCCGCCGGCCGACGCCGGGATCGCCGCCGAGATCGACGCGATCAGTTCGCTCCACGACGTCCCGCGCGCCGAGGACGGCTGGGAGGTGCTCGGCGAGGACGTCATCGAGGCCTACCTGGCCCGGGCCGTCTCGATCGTCGACGAGCACAGCCCGCGCAACCTCGACGTCGTCTACACCCCGATGCACGGCGTCGGCCGCGACACCCTGGTCGCCGCCTTCCGCCGGGCCGGCTTCCCGGCGCCCACCGTCGTCGCCGAGCAGGCCGAGCCCGACCCGGACTTCCCGACCGTGGCCTTCCCCAACCCGGAGGAGCCGGGGGCGATGGACCTCGCCTTCCGCACCGCCGCCTCGGTCGGCCCCGACATCGTGATCGCCAACGACCCGGACGCCGACCGCTGCGCGGTGGCCGTCCCGGTCCTCGCCAACGCGGCCGGCAGCGGCAACGGCACCTCCGGCTGGCGGATGCTGCGCGGCGACGAGGTCGGCGCGCTGCTCGGCGCGGCCCTGGTCGCCAAGAAGGCCGAGGGCGTCTTCGCCACCACCATCGTCTCCGCCACCCTGCTGGGCCGGATCGCCGAGGCCGCCGGCCTGGGCTACGCCGAGACGCTGACCGGCTTCAAGTGGCTCGCCCGCGCCGAGGGCCTGCGCTACGGCTACGAGGAGGCGCTCGGCTACTGCGTCGACCCGCAGGGCGTCCGGGACAAGGACGGCATCACCGCCGCCCTGCTGGTCGCCGAACTGGCCGCCACCCTCAAGACGTCCGGCCGCACCCTGACCGACCTGCTGGACGACCTGGCGCTGGAGCACGGCCTGCACGCCACCGACCAGCTGTCCGTCCGCGTGCAGGACCTCTCTCTGATCGCCGACGCCATGCGCCGGCTGCGCGAGCAGCCGCCGACCGTCCTGGCCGGCCTCCGGGTCACCCGTGCGGACGACCTGTCGGCGGGCTCCGCCGAGCTGCCGCCCACCGACGGCCTGCGCTACTACCTGGCCGGCGAGGCCGTCCGCTCGGCCCGCATCGTGGTCCGCCCGTCCGGCACCGAGCCCAAGCTCAAGTGCTACCTGGAGGTCGTCCTCCCGGTCGCCACCGCCGCCGACCTCACCGCCACCCGCGAGCGGGCCGCCGAGCTGCTCGAAGCGGTCAAGCGCGACCTGGCCGAGGCCGCGGGCATCGCCGCCTGACGCCCGCCCGTACGAGAAGGGGCCCGCCGGTCGCGTACCGGCGGGCCCCTCGCGTGCTTCGGCTCAGACCGCGATCACCGTGATCAGCGCGGCCAGGCCGGCCAGCGTCGGCGCGATCACCCACCAGCACCACGCCACCTCGACCGGGCCGGCCGCGTCGGGGCGGCGGGCGTTGCGCTCGGCCATCTCCTGGAGCACGTTGGTCACCTGGTCGGACCAGGCGCGGGTCGGGTCGGGCGAGCCCTGCACCACCGGGTTGGTCTGGCGGCCGAACACCATCCCCATCCGGGAGGCGTGCTCGGCGCCGCCGCGCTGCTGGGCCCGGGTCGCCCGCTTGCGCTGCCGCAGCGACACCGGCACCGCCCACACCTGGTACTTCTTGCCCCCGGCCAGCAGCTCGACCGAGTACCCCGCGCGCAGCGCGTCCACCGAGGCCCACGGCGCGGTGATCGTCCGCCACGGGTTGCGCACCAGCAGCCGGCTGCTGTCCGCCAGCACCGCCGGGCGCAGCGTGTAGGCGATCACCGGGAAGGCGAACAGCGGTACCGCCGCGAGCGAGACGTACGGCGTCTTCCCCGTCCCGTTCAGCACCGCGTCGCCGATCAGCCAGGCGGCGACGGCCAGCAGCAGCACTCCGGAGATCACACCGGGGACAGAGCGGTACACGCGGTCCGCGTACGCGGGATCCCCGTCGGGGGCGGCGGAACCCTTGCGGGGCTTGCCGTGGGAATCGGTCATGCCGTCGATTCTGCCCCATGCCCCCCACGGAGAGGTCTCGGTCCGGCATCGAATGCCGCCCCCGGACCACCCGGTCGCCGGTCGCCGCGCCTCCCGCGTGTACACGCCCCCTGCCGCCCCTCCGCCTCCCCCGAGGTCTCGGTCCGGCCACGAAAGGCAGGCCCCCTAGCGGTCGACTACGCGCGTAGATATGCTGCTCTGGTGACTATGTCCACTGTTGCAGCCAATGCCCTCGGCGTTGCGGGCAGCGGCCTTCAGGACGTTGCGGCGTCCGAGGCCTCGCTCCGCCGCTTCCTGCACGGCCTGCCCGGCGTCGACCAGGTCGGCCTTGAGGCGCGTGCCGCCACCCTCGGTACCCGCTCGATCAAGACCACGGCGAAGGCGTACGCCATCGACCTGTCGATCTCGATGATCGACCTGACCACGCTGGAAGGCGCGGACACGGTCGGCAAGGTGCGCGCCCTGTGCGCCAAGGGCAGGACCCCCGACCCGACCGACCCGACCACCCCCCGCGTCGCCGCCATCTGCGTCTACCCGGACATGGTCGCCACCGCGAAGGACGCCCTGCGGGGCACCGACATCCAGGTCGCCTCGGTGGCCACCGCCTTCCCGGCCGGCCGCGCCGCCCTCCCGGTGAAGCTCGCCGACACCGCCGACGCGGTCGCCGCGGGCGCCGACGAGATCGACATGGTGATCGACCGGGGAGCCTTCCTCTCCGGCCGCTACTACGACGTCTTCAACGAGATCGTCGCCGTCAAGGAGGCGTGCAAGCGCCCGGACGGCACCAGCGCCCACCTCAAGGTGATCTTCGAGACCGGCGAGCTGCAGACGTACGACAACGTGCGCCGCGTCTCCTGGCTGGCGATGCTGGCCGGCGCCGACTTCATCAAGACCTCCACCGGCAAGGTCGCCGTCAACGCGACCCCGCCGGTCACCCTGCTGATGCTGGAGGCGGTCCGCGACTTCAAGGCGCAGACCGGCGTCCAGGTCGGCGTGAAGCCCGCCGGTGGGATCAAGACCACCAAGGACGCCATGAAGTACCTGGTGATGGTCAACGAGACCCTCGGCGACGACTGGCTGAGCCCGCACTGGTTCCGCTTCGGCGCCTCCAGCCTGCTCAACGACCTGCTGATGCAGCGCCAGAAGCTCACCACCGGACGCTACTCCGGCCCCGACTACGTGACGGTGGACTGATCACCATGGCCAAGAAGAAGAACATCGAGGAGCCCGTGAAGGCCTCCGGCCTCTTCGCCTACGCCCCGGCCCCGGAGTCCCCCGCCGCCGCGGGCGACATCGCCACCTCCTACGGCCACTTCATCGGCGGCGAGTTCGTCGACTCCTCCGGCAGCGAGGCCCTGAAGACGGTCAACCCGGCCACCGAGCAGGTGCTCGCCGAGTTCGCCCAGGGCACCGACGAGGACGTGGACCGCGCGGTCGCCGCCGCCCGCAAGGCCTTCGCCGACTGGTCGGCGCTGCCGGGCAGCGAGCGCGGCAAGTACCTGTTCCGGATCGCCCGGATCATCCAGGAGCGCAGCCGCGAGCTGGCCGTGCTGGAGTCGATCGACAACGGCAAGCCGATCCGCGAGACCCGCGACTTCGACATCCCGACCGTCGCCGCGTGGTTCTTCTACTACGCCGGCTGGGCGGACAAGCTGGACTACGCGGGCTTCGGCGCGAACCCGCGCCCGCTGGGCGTGGCCGGCCAGGTCATCCCGTGGAACTTCCCGCTGATGATGCTGGCGTGGAAGATCGCGCCCGCCCTGGCGACCGGCAACACCGTCGTCCTCAAGCCGGCCGAGACCACCCCGCTGACGGCCCTGCGCTTCGCCGAGATCTGCCGCCAGGCCGGTCTGCCGAAGGGCGTCGTCAACATCGTCACCGGCGACGGCCGCACCGGCGCCGCGCTCACCGCGCACCCGGACGTCAACAAGGTCGCCTTCACCGGCTCCACCCCGGTCGGCAAGGCGATCGCCAGGCAGCTGGCCGGCAGCCGCAAGAAGCTGTCGCTGGAACTGGGCGGCAAGGCCGCGAACATCGTCTTCGACGACGCGCCGATCGACCAGGCGGTCGAGGGCATCGTCAACGGCATCTTCTTCAACCAGGGCCACGTCTGCTGCGCGGGCTCGCGCCTGCTGGTCCAGGAGTCGATCCAGGACGAGCTGCTGGACGCCCTGAAGCGCCGGATGTCCACCCTGCGGGTCGGCGACCCGCTGGACAAGAACACCGACATCGGCGCCATCAACTCCGCCGCCCAGCTGGCCCGGATCACCGAGCTGACCGACGCCGGCGAGGCCGAGGGCGCGGACCGCTGGTCGCCCGAGTGCGAACTCCCGGGCACCGGCTTCTGGTTCAAGCCGACCCTGTTCACCGGCGTCAGCCAGGCCCACCGGATCGCCCAGGAGGAGATCTTCGGCCCGGTCCTGTCGGTGCTGACCTTCCGCACCCCCGACGAGGCGGTCGCGAAGGCCAACAACACCCCGTACGGCCTCTCCGCCGGCATCTGGACGGAGAAGGGCTCGCGCATCCTGTGGACGGCGAGCCGGCTCAAGGCCGGCGTGGTCTGGGCCAACACCTTCAACAAGTTCGACCCGACCTCGCCGTTCGGCGGCTACAAGGAGTCGGGTTACGGCCGCGAGGGTGGCCGCCACGGTCTGGAGGCCTACCTCGATGTCTGATGTCGCGACGCGTCTTGACGTCCTCAAGACCTACAAGCTTTACGTCGGCGGGAAGTTCCCGCGCTCCGAGAGCGGGCGGGTGTACGAGGTGACGGACGCCAAGGGCCAGTGGCTCGCCAACGCTCCGCTGGGCACCCGCAAGGACGCCCGCGACGCCGTCCTGGCCGCCCGCGCGGCGGTCAAGGGCTGGGCCGGCACCACCGCGTACAACCGCGGCCAGGTGCTGTACCGGGTGGCCGAGATGCTGCAGGGCCGCCGCGAGCAGTTCGCCGCCGAGGTCTCGGCCGCCGAGGGCATCGGCCCGAAGAAGGCCGCCGCGCTGGTGGACGCCGCGATCGACCGCTGGATCTGGTACGCGGGCTGGACGGACAAGGTCGCCCAGATCGCGGGCGGCGCCAACCCGGTCGCCGGCCCCTTCTTCAACCTCTCCACCCCGGAGCCGACCGGCGTGGTCGGGATCGTCGCCCCGCAGGCCGGGTACGGGCACTCGCTGCTCGGCCTGGTCTCGGTGATCGCCCCGGCGATCGCCACCGGCAACACGGTCGTGGTCGCGGCCGCCGCGGACGCCCCGCTGCCGGCCCTGTCGCTGGGCGAGGTGCTCGCCACCTCGGACGTCCCCGGCGGCGTGGTCAACATCATCTCGGGCAGGACCGCCGACATCGCGCCCACCCTGGCCTCGCACCAGGACGTCAACGCGGTGGACCTCACCGGCGCGATCGCCGCCGACGGCCCCGGCGCGCCGCAGGCGCTGGAAGCGGCCGCTGCGGATACCCTGAAGAGGGTGGTCCGTCCGGAGCTGGACCCGTTCGCCCAGGACTGGACCAATGCGCCCGGTACCGACCGGCTACTCTCGTTCCTGGAGACGAAGACGGTCTGGCACCCGATGGGGATCTGACCGCCCCGTCGACCACCGAGTAACAACTCCACAGACTGGCCGTCCCCAGTGCCCTCTCCCCCCCAGGGCCCGGACGGTCATTGGACGGACCCGCGCCTCTCCCCCCCTGGCGCGGGTCCGTCGCCTTTCCGTGCCGTTTCGACGCCGTTTCGCCGCCGTCCTCCGGCTCGCCGATCCGCGGGGCCCGCAGAAGGTGTGATCCGACGGGTTTCGGCATCGGGCCCGGATGCGTCAGACTGGTGTCCCGTGAGTGACGACCCGCTGAATCCTGTGCCGACGACCCACGCCCGGGTCGTCCTGCTGTCCGGCCCCTCCGGCTCCGGGAAGTCCTCGCTCGCCGAGCGCAGCGGGCTGCCGGTCCTGCAACTGGACGACTTCTACAAGGACGGGGACGACCCCACCCTGCCGCTGCTGCCCGACGGCGCGGTCGACTGGGACTCCCCGCTCGCCTGGCACCGCGACCAGGCGGTCGCCGCGATCCGCAGCCTCTACGAGACCGGCCGCGCCGACGTCCCGGTGTACTCGATCCCGGACAACGGCCGGATCGCCACCCGCGCCCTGGAGCTGGACGGCGCCCCCGCGTTCATCGCCGAGGGCATCTTCGCCGCCGAGATCACCGCCGAGTGCGCCGCCGAGGGCCTGCTCGGCGATGCCCTGTGCCTGCGCAACGGCGCGCTCACCACGGCCTGGCGCCGGCTGCGCCGGGACGTCCGGGAGGGCCGCAAGTCGCTGCCGGTGCTGCTGCGCCGCGGCTGGCGGCTGATGCGCGCCGAGCGCTCCATCGTCGGGCGGCAGGTCACCCTGGGCTCCCACCCGTGCGCCGGGGCCGAGGCCGAGCGCCGGATCCGCGCCGCGGCCGGGCGGCGGGAGCTGTCCTCCGTCTGAGCCGCCCTCCGTTGGGGCCGTGCTCCGTTCGGGCCGTCCTCCGTTCGGGTGGGCCGGCTCCGGGCGGGGGCTCGACGCGGAACGAAGACACGAAGAACGACGGGCCCGGTGCGTCTCCCCCGCACCGGGCCCGTCGCCTTCCCCGAACGGCCGTCGGGCTCCCCGTGTTCACCGCTCCCCCGAGCCGGCGTCCACGCACCGCGACCGTCCGCTACCCGTCCCCCGACGGGAGTTCCACTCCTTCGCGTCACCCGCGTCCGCGTCAGGCGACCAGCTCGCCGAACGCCCGGACGGTGTCGCCCGACTTGTTCAGGTGCTCGTCCTCGCGCAGCCGGCGCAGCGCCCGCCAGATGCTGCTCTTGACCGTGCCGACGCTGATCCCCAGCACGTCGGCGATCTCCGGGTCGGTCTTGCCCTCGTAGTACCGCAGCACCAGCATGGTGCGCTGGTTCTCCGGAAGCTTCGCCAGCGCCTGCCAGAGCACGGTGCGCAGCTCGGTGCCGCCCATCGCGTCGGTGTCGCCGGCCGTCTCCGGCAGCTCCTCGGTCGGGTACTCGTTGACCTTGCGGCGCCGCCAGGCGGAGATGTGCAGGTTGGTCATGGTGCGGCGGAGGTACCCGCCGACCGCGGCCTTGTCGGTGATCCGGCCCCAGGCCCGGTAGGTGCTGAAGAGCGCGCTCTGCAGCAGGTCCTCGGCCTCGTAGCGGTCACCGGTGAGGTGGTACGCCGTGGCGTACAGGGAGGCGCGGCGCTCACGCACGTACGCGGTGAACTCCGTGATGTGGTCCTCCGCGACGGCCGGGTGCTCCCCCTGCGCGTCCGCCCGTCCCGCCTCGGTGGTGCGGGCCGCCGCCGGGTTCAGCTGCAGCAACGTCGCACCGGCGGCCTCGCGGCCGGCCGACTCCCCCGAGCCGACCGTCCGCAGACCGTTCCCGCCGACGCCCCGGTTCCCCGCCGGAGCGTCCTTGCCCTCGACGCGGACGGGGAGGATCCCCCGCAGCGTGAGGGTGTTGCCGGAGTCGGCCGCGTTCCCCACCCGGCCGATCCCGAACAGCTCCCCCGTCCTGGCGCCGCCGCTCACCCGGCGGGCGACAGGGTTTCCACCGGTGCTGTGCGCGCACCCCCGTACGGTCACGGCACCGGAGTTCTCGTCGGTCCTGACCTCGTACCGGGTCCGCGGGGCGGTGGCTGACGAACGCGCGGTGCGGACAGCCGGGTTGGTCCGGGTCTGAAGCATGGCGTTCATCGTGCGCCCCCTGGGTCGGTACGAGCGGTTCCTGTTGCCGCCTTCCAGCCGGCCGGGTTGGCCCGCTGTCCTGCGGCGACATGGAAAATCTTGCCCGCCGGTTGTGATGACGCTGTCCGCCGACTGTCACAGGGGTGTCACAGGGGCGGGCCTTTCGTCCCGGTCCGCCTCCCTCCGTACCGGACGCCGGTAGTGCTCCTTCCGGTTCCCATACGGTCGGTGACCGGTCCTGGGGGTGATTCGACGCTTCGAGTGGGCCAAAATGGGGCCGTGCCTTTCCTCCTTCTGATCGAGGACGACGACGCCATCCGGACCGGCCTCGAACTCGCCCTCACCCGCCAGGGCCACCGCGTGGCCACCGCCGCCTCCGGCGAGGACGGTCTGAGGCTCTTCAAGGAGCAGCGGCCCGACCTGATCGTGCTGGACGTCATGCTGCCCGGAATCGACGGCTTCGAAGTCTGCCGCCGCATCCGCCGCACCGACCAGCTGCCGATCATCCTGCTGACCGCCCGTTCGGACGACATCGACGTGGTGGTCGGCCTGGAGTCCGGCGCCGACGACTACGTGGTCAAGCCGGTGCAGCCGCGGGTCCTGGACGCCCGGATCCGGGCCGTGCTTCGGCGCGGCGAGCGGGAGAGCTCCGACTCCTCCGCGTACGGCACCGTGGTGATCGACCGGGCGGCGATGACCGTCACCAAGGACGGGCAGGACCTCCAGCTCACCCCGACCGAGCTGCGGCTGCTCCTGGAGCTCAGCCGCCGCCCCGGCCAGGCGCTCTCCCGCCAGCAGCTGCTGCGGCTGGTCTGGGAGCACGACTACCTGGGTGACTCCCGTCTGGTGGACGCCTGCGTGCAGCGGCTGCGGGCGAAGGTCGAGGACGTGCCGTCCGCGCCGACCCTGATCCGCACCGTCCGCGGGGTGGGCTACCGGCTGGACCCGCCGGCCTGAGTGCCTCTCCCGTCCTCCTGTCTGCCGTCCTCCTGCTTCCCGTCCTCCTGCTTGCCGCCCGCCCGATCCGCCTGGGCCGCCCGAAATTCCTGAACTCCCTGAACTCCCTGAACTTCCGTACGACGACAGGCTCTTGTGACTGATCATCAGACGACGGCCCGCCGCTTCGCCGCGGGCCCGTGGCGCAGGCTGCGCTCCCTGCGGGTACGGCTGATCGCGGTGTTCGCGGCGGTCGCGCTGCTCGCCGCCGTCTCGGCCTCCGGCATCGCCTACTGGCTGAACCGCGACGCGGTGCTCAAGCGCGCCCAGGACACCGCGCTCAACGACTTCCGGGTCTCGCTCAGCCGCAACGTCTCCGAGCTGCCGCTGAACGCGAGCTGCCCGGACCTGACCGCGCTCGCGTCCACCGTCGCCAGCTCCGGGCTGAGTTACGACGTGGTCGTGGCCGACCCGGCGCACCCGGAGTGCACGGCCTCCTCCGACCCGGGGCAGTTCACGCTGGCCGACGTCCCGGCGGCGCTGCAGTCCACCGTCGCCCGGCAGCGCGAGGTCACCGAGAACAACCCGTACCCGTACCACCTGTACTGGCAGCGGCAGAACCTGGCGGGCCAGCCGTTCCTGATCGGCGGCACCAAGGTGGTGCCGACCGGCCCGACGGCGTACATGTTCAAGTCGCTGGAGAACGAACGCAAGGACCTCAACACGCTGGGCTGGTCGCTGGCCATCGCCACGCTGCTCGCGCTGATCGGCTCGGCGCTGCTCGCCCAGGCCGCCTCGTCGACCGTGCTGCGGCCGGTCAAGCGGCTCGGCGACGCCGCCCGACGGCTCGGCCAGGGACACCTGGACACCCGGCTGGAGGTCGAGGGCGGGGACGAACTCGCGGACCTGGCGAGGACGTTCAACCGGGCCGCGGAATCGCTGCACGAGCAGGTCGAGGAGTTGAGCGCGCGCGAGGCGCAGAGCCGGCGGTTCGTCGCCGACATGTCGCACGAGCTGCGCACGCCGCTGACCGCGATGACCGCCGTCACCGACATCCTGGAGGACGAGGCCGAGTCGCTGGACCCGATGATCGCGCCGGCCGTACGGCTCGTGGTCAGCGAGACGCGGCGGCTGTCCGACCTGGTGGAGAACCTGATGGAGGTGACCCGCTTCGACGCCGGCACCGCCAAGCTGGTCGCCGACGAAGTGGACATGGCCGACCTGATCATGTCCTGCATCGACGGCCGGGCCTGGTACGACGCCGTCGAACTGGACGCCCCGCGCGGCATCCTGGCCGTGGTCGACCCGCGCCGGCTCGACGTGGTCTTCGCCAACCTGATCGGCAACGCGCTCAAGCACGGCGGCTCCCCGGTGCGGGTCAAGGTCCGGCAGACCGCGGGCTCGGTCGTCATCGAGGTCTCCGACAGCGGCCCGGGCATCCCCGAGGACGTGCTGCCGCACGTCTTCGACCGGTTCTACAAGGCGGACCGGGGACGGGCCCGCTCGGAGGGCAGCGGCCTGGGGCTGTCGATCGCGATGGCCAACGCACAGATCCACGGGGGCACGATCACGGCGGCGAACGGGGAGGTCGGGGCGGTGTTCACGCTGACGCTGCCGCTGGCCCCGCCGCCTCCGCCGAACGAGGGCGAGACCGGTGACGGCCTTGTCGGCGACTCCGCCCAGGACAAGGACGCCACGTGACCGCCCCCACCCGCACCGCCCTGCGCCGCGCCGCCGGCGCCCTGCTGCTGCTCGCGCTCGCCTCCGGCTGCGGCATCCGGCCGACCGCCGTCCCGGTGGACGCGGGCGCCCCGGCCAGCCGGACGGCCTGCCCGACCGCCCCGCACATACCGACCGCCCTGGCCACGCCCTCGGCGCCCACGCCGACCCCGCCGGCCCCCGGCGCCGCCAAGGCCGGTGTGAGCCCGAGCCCGTCGCCCACGGTGGTGCCCGCCACCCCGCCGGCCGACAACGTGTTCGGCGCGGTGCCGACCGCGGCACCCTGCCGGTAGCCCCGCCTGCCCGTCGTCCGTCTGCCCGTCTGCCTGTCGCCCCGCCGTTCGGCCCCGGGGCGGCGGGGCGACCGGGGGCGCGCCCCGGAATGTTCACGCCCGGGGGGAACCACCGCGCCACCGCTCCACGTCCTTCCCCCCGTGCAGCGAGATGGCACCAGGACACGCGACGAGCGTTCCGGCGCACGGACCAGGAACCGGCCGGCGGCGGCCGTCCACCGTCCCCTTCGAACAGCCGGACTGGCGGGCCTGACCTGCCACCTGGCCCTCGTCCTCTGGCTGGTGGTGCTGAGGCCGCTGCCGGTTCCCTGGGTGTACGACACCAACCTGACGCCGCTGGCCTCCCTCCGCTCCTCCACCGGCTGGCAGGTGGTCGGCGAATTCCTCCTGCTGGCCCCGCTCGGCGTGCTGCTCCCGCTGGCCGGCGGCCGGCTGCGGGCCCCCTGGCTGCCGTCCTTCCTACGCACCACCGGCGCCTCCGCCCTGCTGGCGACCGGCCTGGAGTTCCTCTCCTCCTGGACGCCCGGGCACGTCCTCAACGTCGACCACATACTGCTCGCCGTGATCGGGGTGGCCATCACCCACCTGGCCCTCGTCCCCGGCCTGCGGCGGCTGCTGCGCGACCGGCGGCCGCGGGTCCGGATGCCGGTGCCCGCGTCCGGGGCCGCGCCCGCGCCGAAGGTGACCACCCTGGTCGGCCCGCCGGTCGCGCGCGCCCGCGCCTACGCCGAGCCCACGCCCCCCACCCGCTGAGGCCCGCCCTCCCGCACCACGGCGAGTGCGTTCCCGCACTCGCCGCCGGGGCCGCAAAAGACCCGCAGCACCTCATAGTCAGTCATTTCCCACCCCGTCAATTGCCGTTCCGTCGGGGTGCGACGACTCCGTGATGAAAAGGCGACGCCGAATGTCGGCCGCCTCCGGTAACCTGCGCTGTCGCCCCAAAGGCTTCACCGTCTTATCCCCCGTCCCACAGGAATCCCCCCTTGAACAATCTCAATTTCAGCGCCGAGCCGCTTTTCTCCTGGTACGTCGTCGCGCTCGCGATCAGCGGTGCCGCCATGCTGGTCCTCGGAGCGGTCAATCCCGGTAGCGGCCTGAAGGTCGGCTGGCGAATCCTCAACGTCCTCGCAGGCCTCGGATTCCTGGGGTACGCCTACTACCTCGCGTTCGTCTTCGAAGGCGGCCGGTACGAAATCTTCCTCAAGGCGTTCATCCTCCCGATCGCGCTGATCGCCAGCTCCGTGAAGGCGATCGTCGAGCGCGGCAACGCCAAGAACCAGCAGCCGGCCCCGCAGGCGGCGTCGTACGACCCCAACGCCCCGCAGGCGGCGCCGTACGACCAGCCCGTCCCGCCGCAGGGCGCCGCGCCGCAGGGTGCGCCGTACGCTCCGCCGGCGCAGCCCGTGCCGGACAACCCGTACGCGCAGCCGGTGCCGCCGGCCGGGCAGTCCGGGCAGGCGCAGTAGCCGCCTGCTGATCCGCCGCCGGGGGGGGGGGGGGGGGGGGGGGGGCGCCGGGGGCCCCCCCCCCCCCGCGGCGGGGGGGCGCGGGGGGGGGCGCGCGGGGGGGGCGCCCCGGGGGGGGCGCGGGCCGCTGT